>CAKZKZ010000368.1 GCA_937124495.1 uncultured Dokdonia sp.
CTATTCCTTTTCTAATTTTCTCATCGTTATTTTCATTTTCTTTAGAATTGAATACCTTAAAGTAGAGCTTCCCTCCTGTTTCTATAAGTTCAATCTTAATGATAGGAATTTCTGTCGCACCACTGGCTCCGTGTTTAAAAGCATTTTCAATAATAGAAAGTAAAATTAAAGGTGCAATCATAGCATTTTTATTAGCGATTTCTTTTGTGAAATTGATATTCAAATGGTCACCATAACGAAGTTTTTCTAACGCAATATAATTATCTAATAGTTTAATTTCATCAACAATAGAAACATATGTATCACTGCAACGATATAAAACGTAGGTAAGCATTTCTGAAAGCTTTAAAATAGAGTCTGGTGCTATATCTGATTTCTTTAGCGTTAATGCATATACATTATTGAGCGTGTTTAATAAAAAGTGAGGATGTATCTGCGTTTTCAAAAAGTTTAACTCTGATGTTGCTTTTTCTTTTTCCAAGGCATCCATCTGACTTTTAACTTCACTTCGTTGTTTTATTAATTTAATAGTCGCCATTAGAAAAGGCGCCAGATATACAGCCAAAAGATAATTACGTGCTAAGCGATCTATACGACTTGCCACATTCCATATATAGTCTAAAGAAGGAGCTTTCTCAATGCCTAAATAGGGTTCTGCCAAATACATAGTGAATACCCTTCCCAAAAAGGTGAAGAGATACATACTTGCAATCAAAGAAATGAAGAAAAGAACATATTTTTTCTTGTACGCAAGCTTAGGTAATTGATAATATACTAATAGATACGCTGCTAAAATGATAGAAGGTAAAAGTGCTAACGTAAAAACCAACACTACCTTAAAATCATGCCCTGCATATAAAAAAACTTGTGATTGTAACAACAGAATAGTACACCAAAACATAATATGTGTAAGCAATCTATTCTTTAATATGTTATCTATTATGGAGAGTCTATCGTTCATATACTAAAGAACTAAAATAACACTATACACTTTAATAATTTTAATTAGTAGACAAATACAGCCAGAATAACGGGCAATCAACACCAAATGAAGACGAACAGCTATTAACGGACTACAGAGCGTCTTTATAGGATAATATATAGCTACTGGTCTATTTTAAATGAATAGCAGAATACTAAAAATTACATTCGGTTCATATTTAAACATTATGATAACTAAAAGCACATTTTTAATTGTATTTGTATTCTTTTTAAACCAAGTAGGTATTGCTCAGGAAGATCCTCCATTAGTAAAACTCGTATCCAACAATACCAATAAAGCACATCCATTATATGATCTTTTTATTAAAAAGGATAATCAGTATATGAGTTGGTTATACTTTCATTGCAAGGGATTAAGCAATATAAAGAGCTTAAAAACACCAAAAAACAACCCCTTAATCTTTAACATACAACAAGAAGGTGAAACCCGTGTAGATACCATATCTAACTGTGTGTACCCTAAACTGTATGAAGATGAAAGAGAACAAGAGTGGCAAAGTGAAATCCCTCTTTATGGTAGTTTCCCAAGCTATATAAATTTTCATCTTAAAAATGACCCTCAAACTAAAGCTACTATGGATGTATCCATTCATCAAACATCGGCAGCGATTCACATGTATGTATTAACAGAAGAAGGAGACTTGGTATCCACAATTACTGATAAAATGTATACACAAGGCTATCATACGCTGTCTTGGAATACCAATGATATAAAATCTGGAATATATTTATTATTTACTGAAATCGATAACCACCTAACCATTCACCCATTAGTGGTTGAAAAGAATTGGTTTGCAAATATTTTTAGTAGAAATAAAGAAGCTTGGCGTCCAAGAAAAACCATAAAGTACAATTTTGAATCATCAAACATGCCAACGTACGAAGATCGAGAGTTTCATTACACTTTAAAGAATAGATTTGGCACCTCATTTGGCGTTAATTTATTAGCAACATCTAAGGTGAAAATCAAATTATACACAATTAAAGGAGATTATATATCAACCATAAATGATGGGAAATTAAATGTTGGAACCTCTGAGTTTTTAATAAACGAACATATAGAAAAAACTGGCTGGTACTTTATACAACTTACCATTAACGATAAAATAACACATCATAAACTAAACATAAAAAAATGAAAAAAATACTCCTTTTAACATACATCGTAAGTGCTGTTTTGTGCGCACAAAATAAATCGAATGATACCATAAGTGCTTCTGGAAAAAGTAATCATTTACTTAACGAATTGGTGACTAAACACAATGCAATAGGTGTCGTTGCTGGTATTTCTCAAGGGGATTCGATTCTCTGGAAATCAAGTAATGGCTATATGGACCGCAAGAATAACATAAAAGCTACTATCAAAATGCGTACAAGAATTGCATCTATCTCAAAACCGATGACAGCTATTGCTGTGATGCAATTATTTGAAAAAGGGTTGATACACCTTGATGAACCTATTCAAACCTATATCAAGGAATATCCTAATGTATCTACAGATAAGATGACGGTAAGACACTTACTTAATCACTCTTCTGGTATTAAAGGGTACGCTTCCGCGAAAGAAGCCGAAACCCGTAAAAATTATAATACCCTAACGGATGCTATGAACGTTTTTAAAGATCGAGAATTACATGCTGAACCTGGAGAAGAATACCACTATACCACCTATGGATATGTTGTTTTAGGAGTCTTGATAGAACGAGTATCTGGAGAAAGTTTTGAAGCTTACATGGAAAAAAACATTTGGAATAAAGCTGGTATGAATTCCACTGGTGTAGAACATTATAGCGAAACATACCAAAATAAGACACAACTATATTCCAAAAGAAAAAATGGTAAAGTGAAGCACATTAAAAAAGGTAATAACTTGAGTAACCGTATTCCAGGAGGTGGATTTTACTCCACATTAGAAGATATATTGATGTTTGGACAAGCAGTATTAAATAATACCTTAATCAAAGAAGAAACCTTTAAGATGATGCTTGAGGATAATGGCCTTAAAAATGATGGAAATCCATACGGATTAGGTTGGTTCATGTATGGGGCTCCCCCTACTCCAGAAAAAGTATTTGGTCATGGTGGAGCACAAACAGGGGCCTCTTCAGACCTATTCATTATACCATCAGAACAAAAAGTAATTGTCGTGCTTTGTAATACTTCTCGCGTACGAGAAACGACTGGAACCGCTGTTGGAATCCTTAGAGCGTTTAAGAAAAATAATTAAATAATATTTTTCTGATATTAATTAATTCGTACACTGTTTTCGCGAAAGCAAAAAGCAAAAAGCAAAAGAAAATTTATATTAGATACATGCATAGAATTACCTCACTCTTATGTACTATACAGAAGCAGTTAACAGATCAATCGCTCTATTCTAAGGAACATTAGTACAGGTTATGATTACTTAGAAATTCCTTTTATTATTGATAATCTTAAGTTTATGTGTTATTAAAAGCTCAAATTTCGCATGCTATTTTGTTTGATTTTTTTACCAAATTTAAAGTTATTTTTTTTTCACTTCCTTGATATACAACATTAGTTTGAGCTTTTTCAAGTTTTAATATAACAAATTTAAACACACATTTTGAGCTTCAAATTTTAAAAAAAGATAAACTCTAGTGCAACATTATTTTTTTTCGCTTGTCACTAATACACATCAATCTAATAAATAATATGAAAATTGTAAAATTAAAAGCAGTAGCGCTTTTATATATTACTTCACTTTCTATAAATGCACAGTCTTCAACAGAATGGAAAGTTGTTAAATCAAAAAACAATATTCAAATAAGTTATAGATGGGTAACCTCTAAAGAAGAAAAGAGTGCACGAGAGATGAAGACAGTTTTTATACTTGATGCTAATATTTCATCTATTATAAACCAAGTTAATGATGCTTCTAATCTTAAAAAATGGTCAAAAACGATTGACAAATGCTCTGTTGAATTGCATTCACCTTCACAATGGGAAACATATACGTTATACAAGTTGCCTTGGCCTTTAAAATCTAAAGATTTAGTTACAAAAAGTGAATTAATTGAAACCGATACATATAGTATTATAAAAACGATAAGTTATCCAAATAGTAAGCCCTCAGTAAAAAACTGTAATCGGATATACTCGTATTCTGACGAATGGAAATTGATTCCATTATTTGATAATAAAACTAAAGTTGTCATTAAATCTATTAGCTATGATAAAGTAACGTTTCCAAGAGCTTTAACTGACCCTATTATTCAGAATAAAATGATTGCCTCAATCAAATTATTAAAAAAACAATTATTAGCATTATGAAAGTTAAAAAAAAAATAACTGTTTTAAAAAGCAAAATTTTTAACCTTTCTGGTAAACCAAAATATATTGCTAAAGGATTTGCTTTAGGTTCTTTTATTGGCATGTTACCCTTTCCTGGTTTTCAAATATTTATCTCACTTGGCATTGCATCTATCATAAAAGTTAACAAAAAAGCAGCATGCATTGGTGTATTTAATACAAATTTATTCACCGGAGTTTTCATTTTTGCTTTTAATTTTTGGTTAGGTAAAACGTTACTTGGTTTTCAATCTGACATCAATTTGTATGATGAAATGAAATCTAATTTTTTAGGAACGCTTTACAATTCTGGGAGAGAAACTTTTTTTGCATTGCTTTTAGGCGGTCTTATTACTGGTATTATAGCTTCAATAGTATCATATTATTTAGTCTTAGCATGGTATAATAATAAAAAAAGTACTTATGAAATTAAATAAGTATACACTAATTACAGGAGCCAGTCAAGGACTAGGAAAAGCATTTGCTGAATTTTGTGCTAAAAAGGCACACAACTTAATTTTAATATCACTTCCTAACGAAAGTATCGATGTTTTAAGCAAAGAATTAAAGAATAAGTATTCTATACAAGTGATTACATTCGAGTTAGACTTATCAAAGACAGAGAACATAACTTATATAGTTAATGCTATTAGTAATTTAGATATCAATGTATTAATTAACAATGTTGGTATTGGTGGCACAAAAAAATTCACAGAAGTGTCATTAGAATATATTGATAACATAATACTTTTAAATATGAGATCTTTAGTTGTACTTACACATCAATTACTTCCTAAGTTATTAGATCAGAAAGCTGCATATATTTTGAATATTGCAAGTTTGGCAGCCTTCTCTCCTATCCCATTTAAGACAATATATCCTGCTAGTAAGGCATTTGTATCTTCCTTTTCAAGAGGTTTAAATACAGAACTAAAAGGAACGAATGTCCACGTATCTGTTGCTTATCCCGGAGGAATGACAACAAACAAAGATGTTTCTCAAAGAATTCATTCTCAAAGTAAACTTGTAAAGTTGTCCATTCTTCCTGTAAGCAAAATTGCTTCTATTTGCATCAAAAAATTATATAATAAAAAGGCAATAATCATTCCAGGGAATATAAACAGATTGAGTTCTATTTTACAACGCATAGTGCCATTACAAATACAGTTATCTATTATGAGAAAAAAAATTCAAAAAGAATTATAAATGAAGGAAAAGGTATTAGTGACTGGAGCAAATGGTTTTTTGGGAAATCACGTCGTTAGAGTTCTTCTAGAAGAAGGATATGGTGTTGTTGCAATGGTAAGACCAAAAAGCTCAACAGTAATTTTGAAAGAATTGAATTGTGACATTTTTATTGGAGCAATTATTAATCCAAAAGATGTTAATGTAGCTATAAAAAACTGTGATTATGTAGTGCATTGTGCATCTATGACTTCTCAAAATGAGAGAGATTTTGAAGTTTACAATATTGCTAATGTTTCTACAACTAAGGTATTAGTAAAAGCGTGTAAAGAGAATCAGATAAAACGTTTTATTTTGGTTAGTACTGCAAATTGTTTTACCAATGGCACCATACACAAACCTGGATGTGAAACTACAGGTTTTATGAGTTGGTTGAAAAATTCTGGTTATGCCTATAGCAAGTATTTATCTCAAAAAAATGTTTTACTTGAAGTAAAAGAAAATAATTTTCCAGCAATAGTTGTAGCACCTACATTTTTAGTAGGTCCTTATGATTCAAAACCATCTAGTGGTGCTTTATTACAATATGTTTTAAATACTAAAATAGTGTTCTATCCAAAAGGAGGTAAAAGTTTTGTAGATGTTCGTTCTGTAGCTATAGCAATAAAAAATTCCCTAAAATTAGGAACTATTGGAGAATGTTATTTATTATCAGGAATAAATTTAAGTTATAAAGAGTACTTCAAAAAAATAGCATCAATATCTAATAAAAAAAAGTGGTTGATTCCTATTCCAAATTTTATATTAAATACTGTTAATGTTTTCTATTGTATTTTACGTTCAAAAGATCTTTTGTTATTAAAAACGAATATTAGAATGTTATTGTTAAAAAATTACTTCAGTAATTATAAAGCAATGAAGTACCTAGAAATGCCAGAAACGAATATAGATAGATCAATTTATGATACTATAGAGTGGTTTAAATTTAAAAAAATAACTAATCCAAGAACTAGATTCAGTAATAGATTAAAAACACACAGAAAACATCAAACTACTACCTAGATATATGCTTTCGCGAAAGCGTACTTAGAGAGATCACGTTTATCAACGATTTACTACGCTCATGTAAATATATTTTTAGTATCCATTTAGAATGGATTAATTTGTGTGAAACATGGCTTTAAAAAACAAAATATCACTTTACTGGAAATGCCAAATTATAGGATGGGGATTGGTATCCTTATATTGGCTGTACATTGCTTTAAACAGAGATGATTACACTATTTTTCTTGCTGTTAGTAACTATATCTTAGATATAGTAATTAGTATAGCCATCACCCACATATATAGGGTGTTTGCCTTAAGATACAATTGGAGTTCGTTAGGTATTGCTAAATTACTTTTGATATTGATTCCTACCTTACTACTTCTTGCATCCAGCTTTATGATTTTAATGAACATAAAATGGTACTTTTTTTGGAACCATGATGCAAACTTTGGTTTTTTAAAAATGCTATTGTATTGGGATCCTGTATTTATTACAGGCTTGCGCATGATGTCCATTTGGTTGCTTTCGTATCACCTTTATAGCTATCACAAAAGAGAATTACATATATCAAAAATAAATGCCCAATTATTAGCAACGGCAAAACAAGCGCAATTAAATAATTTACTAACACAGCTTAATCCACATTTCTTGTTTAATTGCATGAATTCTATTAAATCATTAATTATAGAAAACCCTACTTCAGCAAGAAGATCTATAGACTTATTATCAGATTTACTACGGTCGTCTCTTGATCAAAAAGATAATGAGCTTGTTCTAATTAAAGAAGAATTACAATTAGTAAGGGATTATTTTGAACTAGAAAAAATAAGATATGAAAACAGATTGGAGTATGTTATTGATGTAGATTCTCATGTAGAATTAAATAAAATACCAAAATTTAGCATCCAATTATTGATAGAAAATGCCATAAAACATGGAATTGACAAATACATTAAGGGGGGCTGTATCACAATTGCTATTGCTTCTAAAAATGATTTTATCCAAATAAAAGTAGAAAACCCAGGAAAGCTCAATTTGAATGATACTAGTGGGATCGGACTTAAAAACTTAAAAGAAAGATTACAGATACAATTTGATGGGAAAGCACATTTTGTGATTGAAGAAAAAGCTGAAAATAAAGTTACCGTTACTATGCTAATACCTAAAACGTAAATGAGTAAAAAATATAGAACCATAATTATAGATGATGAACGCCTCGCTAGACAGGAGGTAAAAAGGGCATTAATGTCTTTTCCAGAATTTGAAGTCGTTGGTGAAGCTAGTAATGCAGAAGAAGCAAAGAGTCTAATCAGTTCTTTGAATGCAGATGTATTGTTTTTGGATATTCATATGCCCGAAAAATCTGGACTTCAATTATTGGACGAACTAACCATGGTTCCGGAAGTAGTATTTACAACAGCCTATGACCAATATGCGGTTAAAGCTTTTGAGTTAAATGCCCTAGATTACTTGGTAAAACCACTACGACAAGAGCGTTTTAATAAAGCGATTGAAAAAGTATTAAAAGTACTTTCTGAAAAAGGGAAGAATAATACATCGGTATCCATCCATCAAAAAGTATTTGTTAAGGATAATGAGAATTGCCATTTAATTCAAGTTCGCGATATATGGCTGTTAGAATCAATGGAAAACTATGCGCGTATACACTACAGTACTCATACTGTTTTGATAAAAAAATCTTTAAACTTATTGGAAGAAATATTGCCATCACAACATTTTTTTAGAATCAATAGAAAGCAAATTATAAATATCGATTACATAGAAAAAATTAATCCCTATTTCAAAAACAAACTCCAATTGGTCTTCAAAACAGGAGAAACTTTTGAAGTATCAAGTAGACAATCTGCAAAATTTAAAAATTGGATCAGTCTATAACATGACTATTTAAAATTCATCAATCAAAAAATCAAAAACAATGTTACATCAACAAAAAACAAAACTAAGGCATCTATTAGGTGCCATTTTACTAACATTATTAATTTCTATGCCATCTTATGCGACCTGGTCTATTATCGCAGTAGATAGGGTAACTGGAGAAATTGGTATTGTAGGAGCATCTTGTACTTTTGATGTATCAGGTATTGCTTCCATTGTACCAGGAACGGGTGCCATAGTTGTTCAGGCTCGCAGTAGTTATTTTGCTCGACTGAACGGTGTGGAGTTAATGGTGTCTGATGCTTCTTTGCAGGCATTTCTTAAAGC
>CAKZKZ010000369.1 GCA_937124495.1 uncultured Dokdonia sp.
AGAAAGTGTGATCCTGTAACGTATTACAAGATAGACACCGCATCAATGTTTCAAACCTACTGCCAACAAGCTGTACATAACGTCATTGAACGATTAACGAAAGACACAGGTGTGCGACCACTTACCGAAGATCAAAAGAAACCAATCCTTAACCAGAAGAACATCTTTAAACGATAGGAAGATGGGATTGTCTGCAAGCGAACAAGCAACCATTCATTTCTATGAGTGGGAGAAACGCATACGTGGTCATTATCATTTTGATACGACCGTAGAACTTGAACCGTATTATGTTCCGTTTGAAAATACGGATAACAATACAAGTCAGTATATCGACGACGGTAAGGCTCCAAGTATCTTTGGACGTATTGGCAAGCTATTAAATCTCCAAGAGAAAACCGATGCCATAGAAGAACCTGATGACCCGCTAATGGCACACATTTACAAACCCACAACTGATCTTGTGGGTTTCTCTTTGACCTTTCCTTTAGGCAGCGAAATACAACCGCAACTCTTTCGTGAGTTCTTGCACCTTATTACCTATACGGAAGAACCCATGTCATTTGAGATAATTGGAACGAGTGAGGATATAAATATTCAGATTGTATCAAGTACAGGAGATAGTCAGCGTATTCATTCACAACTGAGAGCATACTTTCCTCATGTAAATATCAAACCCATAGTAGATGTCTATGAAATAGGAATAGACCTGTATAGTGAAGAGATTACGATTGTTGACTTTGGACTTTCGCAAGAAACTATGCGACCTCTGGCGAGCAATGATAATTTTCGTATTGATCCATTGACTTCAATTATCGCAACGATGGATAGTTTGGAGGAATATGATGTTGCGATATTTCAGGTACTCTTTCAAGGAGTACAAAACTCATGGGCAAATGATATGCAGTATTCGGTATCGGATGGTACAGGGGGTAGTTTTTTTTCTAATAGCCCAGAAATGCCAAACCTTGCTAAAGAAAAAACTGCCGAACCGCTATTCTCAGTTGTTATGCGAGTAGCGGTAGAAAGTGATAGTAATGAAAGGAGCGAATACTTGGCGTCAGAATTCATACGTAATATCACCACCGTATCACAATCATCCTACAATAGCCTCATCCCACTAAACAACAAAGATTATGACTATCAACAGCATCTACGTAATGTATTTCTGCGTTGTTCTAATCGTCTTGGGTTTCTCTTAAACACGAGGGAATTAGTGCAGTTCGTTCATTATCCAAATAGAACGGTAGTTAGTGCAAAACTTGGCATACAAGGAGGTAAAACAAAATCACTTCCTACAGAAGTAATTAACCAAGCATACGTCATTGGAGTAAATCAACATAACGGGGTACTACAAGATGTAAGCCTGAACGATGAAATGCGTTTACGACACACTCATATTATCGGTGCTACAGGTGTTGGGAAATCAACCTTGATTGCTAATATGGTTTTAGCTGATGTTGAGCAGGGAAATGGTTGTGCTATTTTTGACCCTCATGGTGATATTTGTGATGACATACTCGCTCGTATTCCTGCACACCGTGTTCACGATGTTATCCTCATAGACCCTTCTGATCTTGATTACCCAATTGGTTTTAATCTATTAGGTGCAAGTACCGAAGCTGAAAAGATTGTACTGTCTTCTGACCTTGTCGCATCCTTTAAACGATACGCAACGTCGTGGGGAGACAATATGACTGCGGTATTATCAAACGCAATTAATACTTTTTTGGAACACCCCGATGGCGGAACCATTATCGAACTGAAACGATTTATCCTCGAAGATAAATTTAGAAATGAGTTTTTGAAAAATGTTGATGACCCGTCACTACATTACTACTGGAAAAATGAATATCCAATGGTACGCAAGAGAATAGCACCACTTTTAACCCGCATTGATACATTCTTGCGACCAAAGACGGTCAGATATATGCTTGCTCAAAAGGAAGGAATTGATTTTAAAGCCTGTATTGAGGAGAAAAAGATTATCCTTATCAAATTATCACAAGGTTTGATTGGAGAAGAAAACAGCTATCTCTTAGGTTCGTTATTCCTTTCAAAACTTAATCAAGTAGCCCTTGGTAGACAGAACCTATCAAAATCAGAACGTCATCCTTTTTATATTTACCTCGATGAATTCCAGAACTTCATCACACCGAGTATTACTTCTATTCTTTCAGGTGCAAGAAAATATGGTTTAGGTCTAATATTAGCCCATCAAGAACTCGCACAAATTGAAGATACCAAAACTTTAAATTCTGTTATTTCTAATCCTCACATACGTATTTGCTTTAGGCTTGGTGATACCGATGCAAAGAAGCTTGAATCGGGCTTTTCATTTTTTGAGCAAAGCGATGTACAAAGTCTTGGCATAGGTCAAGCCATTATGCGTATTGGTAGTAGTAGCAATGATTTCAATATTCAAACCGCACCACTTACAAAACAAAATGAAGAAATCACACAGCTTATTCGTACTCAGGTAGTAGAGCAAACACGATCACACTATGGCAAAGAACGATCACACATTGAACAAATCATAGTTGATCTCTTACCAAAAAGGGAAGGGAAGACAGAATCTAAGGATGTAAAGCTTAAAGAAGAAAAACCAACGATAGAACCCCTAACTACAAATAACGAGACCCAACAGGAAATAGAATCAAAACCAGAAATAGAACTACAAACAGAAATTAAAACACCTTTAGAAGAACAGAAAGAAGCATACCTAGAATCTGTTACAGAAAAAGAAAGAACGCAAAAACACCGATTACTTCAAGAGTATGTGAGGACGATAGGGTTACAACGTGGATTTAAAGCCACTCTAGAAGACGAATTACCAAATGGTAAACGTATAGATGTAACGCTCGTAAAAGATGAACTACGCATCGCTATTGAGATTTCTGTAACGAATACGATCGATTATGAAGTGCAAAATATCAAGAAGTGTTTAGAGGCTGAATATTCTCATATTTATATGATCTCTGAAAGCAAGGTACATCTTAAAAACATAGCCAAGAAAGCAAAGGAGATAATAGACAAACCCTTACTCAAAAAAGTAAGGTATTTACCTTCTCAAGAATTATCTCAACAGCTTGATACATTCACACAAAAAAAGTCTAAGAATAATAAGCGTGTAAGAGGCTATCGCGTAACATCAAATCACATTGATATTGCATCTCCACAAGCAGAAGAAAAAAATGAAAATATTCAAAAAATCATTCTTACAAACATAAAGCCCAAAAAGAAGTAAAATGCTCCAAAATACCTGTGAAACAAGAGGCTTTGCTTGCTGTTGGAACACCCTTTTTGTAACTTAAAAGTAGCTAAAAAGAAGTAATATGAGTCAAAAAAAAGTGGGTATTTGGATACGCGTTTCAAGTCGTATGCAGGTAGAGAGAGAGAGCGACCTCCATCATGAAATTCGTGCTAAAGAATATGTGAAAAATCGTGGTTGGAAAATTGCAAAAATATACCGTCTTCCTGCCTTAAGTGGGCGGTCAATAATGGACTATGAACAAGCGAAAGAGATGCTAGCAGATATTCGCTCTAACAAGATTTCAGGATTAGTATTTTCTAAAGTTCCTCGCCTTGCTAGAAACACTATGGAACTTATTCAAATATCAAAAATATTTGATAAACACGGCGCCGATTTAGTTTCAATGGATATGCAAATAGATACCTCAACTGCTATGGGGAGGCATTGTTTTAGGCAAATGAGTTCACAGGCTGAGTGGGAACTTGATATGATATCTGAGCGTGTTACAGCATCAACACTTACTCGTGCTGACTTAGGTAAGCACATAGGAGGTCAAGCA
This sequence comes from uncultured Dokdonia sp., assembly GCA_937124495.1. Taxonomy (GTDB): domain Bacteria; phylum Bacteroidota; class Bacteroidia; order Flavobacteriales; family Flavobacteriaceae; genus Dokdonia. Next base: position 3,810 of record CAKZKZ010000369.1, read on the forward strand.
CCGTATGGTTTTAAGTATGAGAATAAGAAATTAACTATCAACGAAGACGAAGCTCCTATCGTACAACTCATGTTTGAACTATTTCTTGAACACAAACGCAAAAAGACGGTTGCTAGAATATTGAATGATAAAGGTTATCGTACAAAGAAAGGTAATATGTTTACTGACTCAACGGTCAAACGATTATTAACTGAACCCGTGGCAAAGGGCTTACAGATTATGAACCGTAGGCAGAGTAAAAACAATACGAAAAAGTATGGAACTTTTAAACCAAAAGAAGCGTGGGTGTTTCATAAAGTAGATGCTATTGTTTCCGAAGAATTATGGAATCAAGTCAACCTTATTATTAATAAGCAAGCAAAAACCAATAAGAAACCTCTTAATACCCTCGTACACTTATTCACAGGATTTCTCTTTTGTGAATGTGGTGGACGTATGTATACCCGAACGACAAACAAAAACTATAACTGTAAAAACGGTTGCGGTAATAGAATTCATAAAGAAGATATCGAAGAAATTTTCAAAAATGAACTCTATAACTATACCGTTTCAAAGAAAGATGTTGACTCATATTTTAAACAATTGGGAAGTGTTATTCAAGAAAAAGAGAAACAACTCGAAAGTCTTAAAAAACAACAAGTAGCGATTAATAATAAAATTGAAAATCTTTTAGAACTTCATCTACAAGGACAAATTAAAACAGAAGCATTCCATGCCTATCATCAAAAACCGTATGAACGATTACAACAGGTTGAAGAATCTATTATCGAATTAGAACAAGAAGTATCAAGTTTTTCTGGAAGAGAAGATGCTACTCATTCCATCATCGAAGAAGCAAGAAACCTATATGAAAGATGGGATACCTTAAGTCACGATCAAAAGCGAAATATTATTGAAATCATCACCGATAAGATTATTGTAGGCAAAGATGATATTACTATAAACCTCTATAAAATCATACCTGACGGCTATATGCCGTCTTCTTTTGAATCAGGGACAAATGGGCAACACACCCTTTCCAATGTCGCTTTAGTCGGTGGTGGCAGTTATCCGCAGCCTGGAGAGATTTCACTGTCTCATAACGGTGTATTATTTCTCGATGAATTACCAGAGTTCAAAAGAGAAGTTCTCGAAGTCATGCGACAACCGCTAGAAGATAGAGAAGTTACGATTTCTCGTGCACGTTTTACTGTGACGTATCCTAGTAGTTTTATGCTGGTTGCGAGTATGAATCCGAGTCCGAGTGGCTATTTTAATGATCCTGATGCTCCTGTTACCAGTAGTCCGGCCGAGATGCAACGTTATCTAGGGAAGGTAAGTGGTCCATTATTAGATCGTATTGATATTCATATAGAAGTCACACCTGTCCCTTTTGAAAAACTAAGTAGTGAGCAAAAAGCCGAGTCGAGTGTAGAAATTCGGAAACGAGTGACAGCAGCTAGGGAATTGCAAGTAGTTCGCTTTCGCGAAAGCGAGGCCACCAACTATAACGCTCAGATGAATGTCAAGCAAATCCGAACGTATTGCGCACTAGATGACGCTTCCAAGCAACTACTCAAAACCGCTATGGAACGATTGAATCTTTCTGCTCGAGCTTATGATCGTATTTTGAAAGTATCTCGAACCATTGCAGATTTGGCGGATAGTGAAACCGTTACAGGAACCCATATCAGCGAAGCGATACAGTATCGTAGTTTGGATAGAGATGGATGGTTGGGGTAAACTAGCTATACACTTTTGGGAGTAAAGTATTATTCAGAATGGCACCAGTTATAAACTGGCGCTAGCCTTTAGATTAACAAATAGATTAAAATACTGATGAAGTTTCTTTTTTGCTTCTTTTTTAAATTCAACTTTAGTCTCGTTTATAAATTCAATGTATTGAAATAGTTTTTTACTTGAGAAATGTGTTTTTCTTTGGCTTCAGAATCCAACCAACTTGCTTTAAAAGCATTGATAGCCAATTGCATCAATTGATCATTATTTAAACCTAAGGCTTTAGCCGTTTCATAATAATTCTCATTCATATAACCTCCAAAATAAGCAGGATCGTCTGAATGAATGGTTGCTAAAATTCCTCTCTGGAGCATTTTTTTTACTGGATGGGCCTCCATTTTTTGAATGACTTTGAGTTCTAAATTACTAAGTGGACACAAGGTTAAAGCTATGTTTTCTTCAAGTAATTTTTGAACCAAAGTTTCGTCATCTAAACAACGATTTCCATGGTCTATTCTCACAACTTTTAAAAGATCGAGTGCTTCCCAGATATAGTCTACTGGCCCTTCTTCTCCAGCATGAGCTACTAATTTATAACCGTGATTAGCAGATGCTTCAAACACATTGACAAACTTGCTGGGGGGATTTCCTAACTCAGATGAATCTAATCCTACACCATCAATCCAATGCTTGAATGGTAGAGACGATTCAAGTGTTTTGAATGCTTCTTCTTCGCTTAAATGTCGCAAATAAGACATGATGAGCTTATAGGAAATATTTAATTCATGTTTGGCTTTTTCAAGGGCTCTATATATCCCATTAATAACAATATCAAACCCGATCCCTCTATCTGTATGAGTTTGGGGATCGAAAAATATTTCCACATGGACAACATTTTGACTGTGAACTTTAGTTAAGTAAGCCCAAGTCAAGTCGTAAAAATCTTGCTCATGAATCAGCACCTGAGCGCCTATATAATAAATATCTAAAAATTCTTGAAGATTATTAAACTTGTATGCTTTCTTTAATGATTCGATGGAGTCATACTCTAAATCTATATTATTTCTGTTGGCTATTTCGAACATGAGTTCAGGTTCAAAACTCCCTTCGATGTGTAAGTGAAGTTCTGCTTTGGGAATACCTTGGATAATTTTCTTTAGGTCAGATGATTCCATATTGTGTATAGTATTTGAAAATTATTTATGAAGATAACGTCTAATGTATGGAAAGTGCGGATTTGCTAACTTCTACCAATTGATTAAGCACTAAAATAAGCATTTTCTAAGTATATTATTAGCGCACGTTTTACCGTGACGTATCCTAGTAATTTTATATTGGTAGCCAGTGAATCTTATCGAGTGGGTATTTTAATGATCCTGATGCTCCTGTTACCAGTAGTCCAACCGAAATGCAACGTTATTTAGGAAAGTTGAGTGGTTCGTTATTAGATCGTATTGATATTCATATAGAAGTCACACCAGTTCCTTTTGAAAAGTTAAGTAGTGAGCAAAAATCTGAGTCGAGTGCCGATATTCGGAAACGTATGACGGCAGCTAAGGAATTGCAAGTAGTCCGCTTTCGCGAAAGCGAAGCCATCAACTATAACGCTCAGATGAATGTCAAGCAAATCCGAACATATTGCGCTCTTGATGACGCTTCCAAAAACTTACTAAAAACTGCCATGGAACGATTGAATCTCTCCGCACGTGCCTACGATCGTATTCTAAAAGTATCGCGTACCATTGTAGATTTAGGAGAAAGTGAAATCGTAGCAGGTACTCATATCAGCGAAGCGATACAGTATCGTAGTTTGGATAGAGATGGATGGTTGGGGTAACTAGAATTAGAACAGGGAGTGATTTTGTGATGTTAGGAATAACATAGTATCGAAGTATGGATCATGATGGAATGGACATCAGTTGCAAACTGGTGCCAGTGGGGGATTTTAAGAATCCAGTTATTAATGTTTGAGGTATACTCTGAAATTTATTAAATTTAGGATAATATCAACATGACGGTTTATAGAATAAATCCCTTTCGATAAAATTTTGTAAAACGTACAATAAACTATATTCAATTGGAGTCTATTGAGAAACAGAATGAATTACTAAAAAAGGAAAATGAAAGCCTTAAAATTAAAATTGAGAATATAAAATCTAAAAAGATTGAATCTCGAGAATCAAAGAAAAGGCTTTTAAAAAAAGGAGTGTATGTATGGGCAGGAAGTGATTTAAAAACTAGTGTATCTCAATTGTTTAATGAACTCCCTAATAAGGTTAAAAGAGATACTTTAGCAAATGTATTTACTAGTGTCTTTAAAAGACTAGTAAGAGTTACTTTAGTTGGAATTATGTTAGCTTGTATTCCTGGAATAATTTTACTTATTCAGACTATAATTTTGAACCGCCAGACCGATATTTTAAATAGCCAAAATAGAAAACTAGATATACAAAATAATAAAATCCAAAGCCAAATTCAATTAGATGAAGCTGCACGAAGAAGCAATTATGTCCTATTGATGGATAATGTATTGAGTCAAATTAATAATGAAACAGATAAAAACAAGTTTGAGAATCTGACTTTATCAAACACATTAATATCTAGAGTTATAGCTTTGTCTCATGGTTTGCGGCCATATAAGTCATTCGATTTTAAGACAGATTCTCTGAGTACAAAAACTTATAGTTTAGAAAGAAGTCAATTACTTTTAGCCTTAGCAAATAGTGAAATAAACCCTAAAAGCCTAATAAAAATCTATCGCAAATCTAACTTTAGTAATTCTTTTTTAGAAGATATTGATATTGATAGCTCATTCATAGAAGATGTTAATTTACAAAAGTCAAAGTTTTTTAATGTAGGGATAATTGAATCAAGTTTTTACAAATCTGATTTTTCAAAAGCACAATTAGATTCTACTTATATTGTTTCTTCTGATTTAGATTTAACTACATTTATTTTAGCTGATTTTGAAAACGGTGGATTCTATGATGGGCGATTAAACTATTCCAGATTTAAAGAGGCAAAATTAAAAACATTGGAGTTTTCTAATTTAAAGATGAGTAATACTAAGTTCAATTTGGCTAATATTTCAAATACAAAATTTGAGAAAGCAACGCTGCGGTTTTCGGAATTTTCTTCTGCAATTTTACAAGATGTAAAATTTATTGATTCCGATCGTAGTTTTTCAGATTTTACTAAGACTAGTCTTGGTAATGTATCATTTGATGAAAATACA
>CAKZKZ010000370.1 GCA_937124495.1 uncultured Dokdonia sp.
GATGCTTAAGGCAATAATCGGTGATGTCATCTGGTGGGTTTCGATAAAGACCAGACTTCTTTGTATTTGTTACGGTTGAGGTGGTATGTGTTGTAGAGTAGGTATGCTTTCGCGAAAGCACACAAAAAAACCACCCCGTTTCCAAAGTGGCTCTATAATTTTAAAGATTCAGACTATTACTCCACCTTAGTAAGTTCCATCGGAGAGTCAATACCCATCAACTGTGTGACATTGCCTTTGGTGTCTAGTACAAACTGAATACGTTCTTTAATATCGCCAACTTTAAAGATGTGGTCTTTGAGGGGGGTTAGAGTCATTTTTCCTCCTTTTGCTCGCATCTGTCCGTATAGAATATTGTTTTCTAGTGTTACCGTAATAGAAATATTTCCACCTTGATAGGTGCCTACGTATTTTGTGTACTCGGTTGTATCTATGTTTGTGCTAGCTTCTGGAATTACAATAAACTCCAGTAACTGATCATAATTCGCTGGATGGATATTGTGTGTGTTGTGTTCTTTTAAGTATGTTAAGGCGAGTTGATATCCTTTTGTAAAGGCTTGTGCGCTTGTCGTTTTGATATTGGGAATCACGCCGACTTGTTCAAAACTTGTTTTGGTAATGGCATTAATCGTTTCTTCACTAGAGACTTGTACACTAAAACGATCATTGACCCTGTGTATGGATGCACCGTTACCAGCACCCACAGTGGTTTCTCCTATAATCGTAGCTCTCCCTAAATGTTTCAACATATATGCAAAAGACTCCGCTGCCGATCCTGTATTGGCATTGACTAATACATATAATTTGATATCAGGAAGTTTTGTGCCTAGTACATCTGGATCTGTCGAAATCCCGTAGGTATGATCATGTAGGGTACATCGATAATCTGAAAGATGAATCGGCTCAGTACTGTCAAAAAAGTAACTGATGTAATAGGCGACCATATCTTCAAAACCACCGCCGTTGTCTCTCACGTCAACAATCATTGCTTCTGTGTTTTTTAGAGACTCGATCGCGCTGGTAATAACTGGTTTGATCGTTTCTAGATACTGATGTCTTGTAAAATGCTTGATCTTTAAATACCCGACATTTCCGTCAAGTACTTTGATTTCGCTCAAGCCATAGTTAGTCCAAATTCCAGATTCGTTTACCTGTATAGAAGGTGCGTTTTCTGTCGTTCTTTCTCTTGGAGCACGATACACCATACTCATGTGCAAATCATTATTAATAACTCTTAAATCGGCTCTGAGGGTGTCTGCTAATGTTTGCGGATTCGTAATTCCAGTATAGGCACCTTTTGCATACTTTGCTTGTATATTCGTGACAATTTGAGTGCCTATTTCAGGTTGTACATAATACTGTTTTACAATGGTAGAGATCGAGTCTACGATGATGTTTAATTCCTGAGGGGTTACCAATTTAGAGTCTTTCTGTTGAGCTGTCATTTCTTCTGAAAAGATGCATAACGTTAGGATGAGTAACGCTATAGTGCATGTATGCTTTTTAAAATATGATATCATGGATTCGTTTTTTGATTGCTGTAAAAGTAACCGTAGTACAGCATCAAAAATAGAATGAGATTAGCCAGTTTTTAAAACTTTCGATACACTTTAGGAAGGAATCCAGTAAGCTGTTTGAAGTTTCGTATAAAATGGCTTTGGTCTGTGAATCCACAATAAAAAGCAATTTCAGAAAGGGATAGCGCTGGATTTTTAATAAGATCAATACTCTTTTCGATTTTTAGTTTACGTTGGTATTCGCCAAGTGTACACTGAAAATATTTTCTAAAGTTTTTTGAGATCGTCACAGGATGTGCTCCTACGTGTATGGCAATCTCTTGAAGGGATAGGACTTCATTCCATTGATCGTGGAGTAATTGCTTAAGCAAAATGACCCATCGCGGTTCGTTTTTATAGGTTTTTTGCTTTTGATGAGACACCAGTTCTAGTAAAAGTACTTGTAATTGTAGGTAGTTATGCGTGTCAAGATGTAGTAATTCTTTTTGCATTTTTAAAATTAATGCTTTGGCGCTGACATTGGTTGCGATCGCCTCTTTGATATCCTGAGCGGTTAAGTCATACTTCGTAAGGAAAGTGTGTTCAATTTCTATGTTAGCACTTTTTGATGTGGGATGCGGCGCGATCCATCGATGGCGCTCTTCTGCGTGATAAAAAAAGAGACTTCCTTCTTTTTTACTATAGGTCGTTTGCTTTCTTGTTTCGGCTTTTCCGCCTTCAAAAACAAAACAAATATGCAGATTTTCATGGTAATGCCACTCGGGATTGTTTTTACGAGTAGAGTAGAGGGTATTGGTGATGGTACTGCCATCAATGTTTTTTTTATAGATGACCTCTCCTGTATATTCTCCTTTGTTTAAAACAATCATTATGTAAAGCTACTCATTTAATATGGTTTATAACAAGTCGTGTCTGACTAAGACATAAGACGTAAAATCTAATAATTGTTACACTCCCACCAGCCAGTAGGCAGGAGCGTATAAAAAAACCACTCCTTTATGAAGTGGCTCTGTATGTTATATATCAAAAAGTGCTTAACAGTTTTCACCGTTTACATCACAGCTTTCCCCTTCGGGTGTGTTTTCTAGGGTGGTGATTTGTTTAAAAGCATCTAGAAAAACGTCAGAAGGTTGTGCTCCACTGATACCATATTGGTTATTGATAATAAAAAACGGCACTCCAGTCACGCCACGTTCTTGATACTGTGCGATCTTTTGTTGTATAGCTTTACCGAGTTCCTCATTTTGAATAATACTTTGTACTTTTTCTGAAGACCAGCCAAACTCAGCACCAATAGTTTCTAATACATTGGTATCGTTAAGGTGCAGTGTTTCTACAAAATAGGCTTTTAGGAAACGTTCTTTCAAGGCATCTTTAAAACCTTCTTGTCCTGCAACAGCCAGCATTTGATGCAACGGCAAAGTGTTTACAGCAAGCCAAGTATCACCAAAATCAAAATCGATACCTACTTCTTTTCCCACATTGGTCAAATGATCGGTCATTTGTTTTGCACGTGCTACGTCTCCAAATTTGTTGCCGAGATACGTATCTCTATTCAAACCTTCAGTAGGCATACTAGGGTCTAATTGATACGGATGCCATTCTATTTCTATAGGCGCTCCTTCCCATTGAGCAATGGCATTTTCTAATCTGCGTTTACCAACATAGCACCATGGACAAGCCACGTCTGATACGATATCTATTTTTATAGGAGTAGATGATGTAGTATTCATATAGGATAAGTATTCGTTTTATTCTAACTATTAGTAGGATAGCGAAGGGATTCCTTACGCGATTTACATACGATACGAACTTACTCTTTTTGAACAACAGATGCTTCGACAATACCTTTTATTTTTTCTGCAATTTCAAAAACGTTTTGATGTTTTTGATTGGTCAGAAGTATGATAGAAAGATCTTCTTTTGGGAAGTGTTGTATTACTCCTTCATAGTTTACAGAACTGCCATGCTGGATATGTTCCGAGATTTTATTATTGATCGTGACACAATTTCCTAAAGGCGCTTGTACATTAGAACCACCAACAGTCGCTGTTTCTGAAAGTATGGAGACAGATGATTCATTAATGATCGCGTAGGAGTGAAGTGCTTTTACCCAATGGTATAAATCTTCTGTTGTCGAACTAAATAGTACAGTAGGGATGTTTATTTTATATTGATCTTCTTCAAAATCGGTATTCATAGGGATTGCCATCAATGTGGTATCTGTATATGGATATTGATTTTTAATGATGGTGTTATGTATACCATGTGGCTTGAATAGATATTCTTGTACGTAGTCATTAAAGGTTGTTCCAGAAACTTTCTCAATAATTTTGATGAGTAGAAAAGGATTATTATTGGAGTATAGATAGTCCGTTCCTGGTGAAAATTCTAAGGTTTCAATGTGTTGTATATCTTGTAATACATCTGATTCATAGATGGTTTTGTTTTCTGAGAAGTATTTTCTAAAATTTATTTTGGGCAATCCGCTTGTGTATTGTAATAGATTTTTAATGGTGATCTCTTTAGACCAATTTGGTAAGTCGGGTAGGTATTGTTGTATGGTATCATCCAGTTGTATTTTATCGGCTTCCTGAAGTTGCATGATGGCTACTGCTGGAAATTCCTTGTAGATAGAACCAATACCAAACTTGAAATCTTCTGTTAGTTTTGTTTGTTTAGATCCATCTGCATAACCCAATGCGTTTTTATAAAGCATCTTCCCATCTTTCATTACTAAGATATTCCCGTTTAGTTCCCCTTTTGTATAATATCCCTGAACTAAAGTGTCTATTTTTTGTTGTGTTTGAGAGGTGCTATTTTCTATATGTTTTTGAGCATACCCCATGATAGATACTAAAAATAGAGATACGAGAAGTGCTGCAGTTTTATTAGATACCATGTATTCGTTATAAGATGTTTTTAGAAAGACGATTTATAAAAGGATTAGTTACAACATACATTTTTTAGATACTCTGAATGTGTAAGAAAACTGTATTTAATATGATTTATACGCTCCTGCCTACCGGCGAGGCAGGTTCGCGAAATCGAGGAACGAGATTCATGAACGCAGTGAGAGCGAAGCGGTAAAGCGTACCCCACAAAACAAAAAGCCTAAATAACGGTATCGTTATTTAGGCTTTT
>CAKZKZ010000371.1 GCA_937124495.1 uncultured Dokdonia sp.
GGTAATGGTATCATAGCGTAACAAATCAAATGGATCATAAAATGCATCTATCTTCTGATCAATCAATACGCCAATCGCCGAATCTTTGGTGATATCTCGTATGATTCTGCTATTGGCTGCAAAAACCGCTTCCATCAAATCCCTGTCAAAACTATGACTTGGCATTTGCACAGGCTTATACCGTTGTTCTGGCGAAATAATAATCGCATTGGTATTGGCTTCGCCTATGTTCAGGTAATAATTTTCTCCTTTTTCTATCGCAATCTCAGGACTCCAACCCATCGCATCTATCGCAAAGCTGGTGAGTGAAGTAGGAGAGACGCCTAACATCGCAAGACAGTCGTTATAGCGTTGTGCTAACGATCCTGATATAGGCACCAATGCGCCTCCATATAATCCTGCTTCTTCTAGTTTTTTCATCTTCTTAGTACCCATCCTTCGGCTATCGCTTAGGATAAACTCTGGTGGGCATCTTATCGTTATTAATTCTATTCTTTCTTAGTACGCTTTCGCTCAGTATAAACTTCTGCGTCACGATGTTCCTTGAAAGCGTACTCTTGATATTTAAAATAGAGTAACACTCTATTTTGGGTCTATGTTCTTTTCTCTATGTTCTCTTCTCTTTTTAAATCATTCATTATATGCTTTCGCGAAAGCGTACTTTCAATAAAAAGAAGCTACTTTATGTGATCTCTCCTAAAGTCTATCCTGAGCTTGACGAAGGATCGAGATGACTGAAGCTTATTTGTTAGGTCTATATTCTATGCTCTATATTCTTTTTTCTCATAAAACCGTCTTCGACAAGCTCAGACTGACAAAATTATTGCTCACTTTCAAAACGACGTCTCGCTTCCAGTTGTACATTCATATCATGTATGCGACTATCAACTTTACGTTTAAAGTCGGTGTCGGCGATGGTCGCTACGTTGTCTAAATAGCGCACAACTTCTTGACGACGAATATCGGAGAAATTCAAGCCTTGCATATTTTGTTTCATTAGGTCTTGTAACATCACCAGTTTATTGTCATAATCTTTTTTGAAATAGGCGGTTGGGTCATCAAACCACTGCTCAGGCAGGTCAAAATCGGTAAGACGTAACGAAATCGCACTTTGAATATTACGAATATCTCTCGAAGAGAAAAACGGAAATGCTTTCTGAATCTCTTTATATAATTCGGCAAAAAATAGATGTTCTGTGTGTTTATGTTTAGACGCTACTTGCTCATAAATATCGAGTACTTTGGCTTCAGTGGGTTTCTCACTTTGGTTTAAGATTTCTCCTAAATTTTTAGCAAGACCTTGTTCACTTAAGAACTCATATTTCTCAGGATTGGTCATATTGACAAAGTCAGGCATTGACTTTTCTAATTTATTCCACCAGATATAATCTTGATCTATAAAATCAGGAAGGGTACGCGCTCCGTCTATTTTGAAACGTCCTTGTACACGAGAGATCACCGCTTTATCGAGCATTTCTGGAAGATTGGTAAACAATCCAATAGAGCTATTTCCATAATTAATGGCATAAGCTCCTTCTGTGTATCTCAAGAAAACACCAATGACTTCTTTTACACCAGCAGAAACGCCTTGTGCGGTACGTTCTTGTAAATTATTCTCTGCATCATCAATAGGTGCGAAGATTAATTTGGATGGATCTTGCATAGGTTTCATCCATTGTACCATTTTTTCTGCCGATCCTCCTTGGAAGGTAGAGATCAGTGTATCTGGCATTGGGTGAAATAAAAACGGAATATCTAGATGATCACAATGTTCTTTTAATCGCGTTGCAATCGCAGCAATCAACATGGATTTTCCTGTTCCTGGAATACCATAGCCCATAAAAACAGGCATAAAACCACCCAATTCTTGAAACGGATTCTTCTTGGCTTCAAAATCATAACTCAGCATACGCTCTGTGAGTCGGCGTGCGAAGTGCTTGGCATCTCGGTTTCCTACAATTTCTTCAAATTGTATTTTATTAAACTCGACACTTACTGCGGTACCTTCAAAAACATTTTCCCATCCAGAAACAGCAAATTCGCTCTTTTCTAGTTTGTAGGTTCTATCGGTAACGGTGTCTGTATATTCTAAAGAACCAATACGTTGTTGAATCTCACTGATGATGGCTTCAAAAAAGACCACCGTAAAGTCTAAGACATCAGCATCAGATTTTATGATATCTGGATGACTTAGGTATTTGTCATAGTAAAAAAGCATGCACGAAAACCCTTTCAACGGACTCATAAACGAGAGTTCAGGAATGCCTGCAAACTTATTTTTCATGACACTCAGATCATCTGAGGCAGCTTCTTTAATATCAAATAAAATACGATACGCTGTACCGAATAACATAAAAGCAGTCGCAGTATGCATTTTTGATTCATACTCACGTCTCCCGTTGTTATCTAATGTCGATTTACGTTCCTGTAGAATTGATAATCCAGAGGCATCAAAATAGCTATCTTTTAACCAGATTCCTGTGGTGATTCCTTCTTGTAATGCATACAATGCTTGATTCAAGTGTAACGGAATCGCAACAGAGTCGGGGAGGAGTCGTTTTTTTAAGGCAAGAATAGTTTTAGAAACCGATGTGACATCGGTACCTCCAGAACCATTTGCCTTAGATAAATACAATAAGATAGATTCATCTTTTTGGTTTTTATCACGGCGTTGCGCTTTTCCTCCTTGTTCCCATTGTACCCCTTTTAAATAAGAGGTCGCTTCGTCACGAAGGGTGGCAAGTTCGGTTAATTTTATAGGGAAAGTAGTATTGTGCTCCATAGGTTATAGTTTAAGTGTTGCAATCTCGATAGGGTCTCTGGTGAGTCCGTAGACTTTATCAGGAATTCTATCGTAGAGTAATTGCATCACTCGGTGTGATGTAAATACATAATTTTCTGGTCTTTTGTTTTCCCAGACTTGAAGGTGTTGTTTACTGAAAATACCCCCTTCGGTGATACTGTCTTTAGAGACTGTTTCATTCATAGCAACTGATACCGCATAGGAAGAAAGATCAATAGTTTTATCAATAATTCCTTGTAGGATGGCATGGGTGATTTCCAGTTCGTCTTTGGCAAATACACTGTGTATAGGACCAAGGTCTATTTTCTTTATTCTTTTGGGTATAAGATTGACTAGTTTCTTATCAATAGCATACGCCATACTATCTAAGGTAATGCTTCGATCTGCAGTGGCTTCTAAGACGTTGTAAATCTCTTCGATATATTCTTCCATATCCACTTTATGGAGATCAAAATACATAAAACAGATAAACGGTCTGTTATGGCCTACATCATAAAATGCCCAACTGACCATATATTCGGTATCTGCCGAAGGGGCCGTTTTTATCACTTTGCCTTGTACAAATCGTTTGAACAAAAATTTACTATCTACCGAGGTATAATACACAATCGAAGATGCCTGATGTAGCTTCTTATCTGAGATTGGTTCTTTGTATTTTAAGAGCGTTTCTAGAAACTCATCTTTTAAGGTATCTACTGCGGGAAGCTTTTGAATGTATTCATTTTTAAGTTCCATATCATTCACGAGATATCGAAACTCAGAATAGTTAGGAAGCCCAGATTCTGTGAGATCGACTTTCATTTTTTCTTCGTAGTCAAAGAGATATTTGACTCTAAAAGCTTCTAAGGTATATGTTAGTAAATCACAGTATTGTTTGATATAGGTTGTCTCAGAAGGGGTACATATTTGCTCTTCTTTTAACGCGATGACCAGTTCTGAAAATGCGTGCTTTACAATTTTAAAATACACCTCGTATTGCTCCTTGGTTTCCAAAGCAGCGCTATCTAGTGGTGTTGTGATTTCGTTTATGGGCATGTATGTTATAG
>CAKZKZ010000372.1 GCA_937124495.1 uncultured Dokdonia sp.
AATATACCCTTTGATTCCTATATAAATGATAGCGAGTGCATTTAAAAATTGCAACCACCATTTTTGTATCCAACTTAGCTCTGTTATTGTCAAATCTACCAATGTCTGACCGATATCATATATAAATAGGACGGTATAAATCAATAAAAAATTACGAATCCAGTTAAGTTCTAATGCATAGGTATTTGAAAAATATTGTTGGATATTTTTACGATAGACTACATATAACTGTAGTGTCAAAACGATATATACAATCATTTGGATATAAGAAAGCAATGATTGAAAAGGCCCTACATATTTCCATTCAAAATTCTGAACGAGATATCCATTTTGAGTTTCTGAAAACCCCGGCTGACTTGCATCATAAATAAAAATTATAACCTTTATTATGAAATAAATAATTCCCGGTATAAAGTGCCAGATGTGCTGTTTCTTAAAACGAAAATCTGATACCGTAATACTTTTTACATAAAAATAAATGAGCGGAACAACAATCAACCCAAAGTTAATAAGATAGTAATTCACCTTTGTATTCCTAAAGGTGTCATACCAATCCATAAATCCAATGGTATAAGTAGTGCGATGATAACAGGTTATTAGGAGAATGCAGGCTAAAATAAGATAGGATATACTTTTTTTCTTTTTGTATTTCCCAAAAAGCAGAAAGGCAAAAATAAGTCCTTGAATCACCAAAATAAGTAATGGCGAACTATATAAATTAAAATTAGGAAATTCTACAAAGAGGTTGGTCAACACTAATCAAAGTTATAAAATTCTTATGGATAGTTATATCTTAAAGTCACTATACTATTTAATCTTTATTTCTTAATTCACGTTCTTTTAGTTCTTTTCCTACAAGTCTTGTTTGGATATCATGGACTTCTTGCGTCATTTTTGACACTTTGATTTGTTTAGATACTAAGAAAACAAGCAACATAATCCCAACAGCCACTAGTACATATATAATATTCATATACTTTTCTTTTTGCTTCATGCGAGAAAGCTCCTCTTCTTTACCACGTATTTCTGCATTTAACTTTAGCATTTCAATAGCATGTTTATCTTTTGCAACATTCAAGCTATCTTCATACATCGAAAAACGCATATAATGCACTAATGCTTCTTTATAGTTTTCTTTAGCGGAAGCAATACGATATAATAGATCTGATGCTTCAGATATATTTTTTATATCTTTTTCTTCTAGAGCTTGTGACAAACCTATTTTTGCAGATACTATTGCGCTATCTACTTCTTGTAATGCGAGTAATGTATTTCCATAAGATATATATAGTGATGGATATTCTAATCCTTTTTTCTGAGCTAGTTGTCCCGCAAACTCTAGATGTTTTCGTGCAGATGTGTATTTTTTTGCTTTATATTCTGTCTCCCCTAGATTCACATAATCGATAGTCATTCCAATACTATCTTTATCTCGAGTAGAAATTTCAATCGCTTTGTTAAAAAAGGTGGTCGCTTTGTCGTATTTTTTTTCTGCAAAATACAAAGCACCAATACTACTATTAATTACACTAATGTTGACAGACTCTTTAAGTCTTTCAAAAATACGTAGTGCTTTTAGATAGTTTTCAATCGCAAGACTGGTTTCTCCAGTTTCTGTTTGAATTAAACCAAAATTAAACAAGGCTCGCCCTTCTTTATCTGGCAAATTAAATTCCTTTGCTATTTGATAGGCTTTATCATTATAGTAATAAGCACTATCATTATACAGTTGAGTTTGATAGAAAAAAACAGAAATATCATTATATAGATCTGTTCTCTCTATGGGATATTCTATCTCTTCTAGAAGTAATTTTAAACTATCAACTTTTGATTGTTGTGCGATAGTGATATGTAAAGTAAATAGCATGCATACAAAGAGTATACATTTATATACTTTGTTCATAGTTTATAGCTTGTTAGTTGTAAATAAATATACGAAATGCACACAAACACAAATCAATCTCGATTAATCATCTATATTACAGATTATTACTCACAAATCTTTATTAAAATGCATATAAAATTGTATTAGCTTTCGGGAGCTAATTGTACTTTAAGCCCTTCTAGTGAAGGTGCCATATGAATTTGACAGCCAAGTCGGCTATTATCTTCTACATGAAATGCCTCGGCAAGCATAGCATCTTCATCATCAGATATTTCAGGCAATTCATGATCACTCTGCACATAACATTGACAAGAAGCACACATGGCCATACCACCACAAACACCTATCGTTCCTTCTGGAGCAAGCTCATAAGAACGAACGATCTCCATTAGATTCATGTTCATATCTGTAGGGGCCTCTACAGTATGTGTAGTACCTTCCCTATCGGTAATATGTATGGTAATGTCTGACATATTAAAAACCTATTAGATTAATAACTCCAAAAATACTTAACAATACTATATAAAGTACTATTAAAAATATACCAGCATATATAAACTTTGGAAGAAATCCTTTACCACGAACCTTTCTTGAATATATACCTGTTTTTGAAAGTCCTAGATGTAGAAGAATCCCTAGCACAATGACAATCACAAAGAAACCAATGATACTACTAATATTAATATAAATAAGTGCCTCCATTATTCTATGGCTTTTACTACTGCTTTTGGAGCTTCTTTTTTGCTGCCATCAAATCCAGTAACACCCCCTACAGTCGTGTATTTCATGACATATCTTTTGTCTGGAAAAATACGCTTGTATGCACTTTGACACATTAATGTCGCTTCATGAAAACCACAAAGAATCAATTTCAATTTACCTGGATATGTATTTACATCTCCAATGGCATAAATCCCTGGAATGTTGGTTTGATAATCAAGACTATTATCTACTTTAATGGCATTTTTTTCTATTTCAAGTCCCCAATCTGCGATGGGTCCTAATTTAGGAGCTAATCCAAAAAGAGGTATAAAATGATCTACCTTGACCTCTATCTCTTCTTCTCCTCTTTTTACAGTCACACTTTCTATATGTTCATTTCCAGAAAGCGCTGTTATTTCAGCTGGAGTAATCAGGGTGATTTTTCCTTGATTTTTTAATTCTTGTACTTTCTCAACACTATCTAGTGCTCCTCTAAATTCATTACGACGATGTACCAATGTAACTTCACTTGCTACATCAGATAAGAAGATGCTCCAGTCTAAGGCACTATCTCCACCTCCTGCAATGATTACTTTTTTATTTCTATAAAATTCTGGATCTCTAATAATATACTCAACTCCTTTGTCTTCAAAACGAGTAATATTATCTAGGATCGGTTTACGTGGTTCAAAACTCCCCAAACCACCTGCAATAGCAACTACAGGCGCTTGATGTTTTGTACCTTTATTTGTTGTAACAATGAAAGTTCCGTCTTCTTGTTTCTCTATGTTTTGCGCGCGTTCTCCTAATGTAAATCCGGGCTGAAAAGGTTCAATCTGTTTCATCAGATTATCTACTAAATCTCCTGCAAGGACTTCTGGAAATGCTGGGATATCGTAAATAGGTTTTTTAGGATAGATTTCTGAACATTGCCCACCAGGTTGAGGTAAGGCATCAATAAGGTGACATTTTAGCTTTAAAAGTCCAGCTTCAAAAACAGTGAAGAGTCCTGTAGGACCTGCTCCTATGATAAGTATATCTGTTTTAATCATTTATTCTCATTAAGTACGCTTTTGTATTTCGGTTAGCTCAATATAAACTTCACCTACGTGAAAGCGGATTTACAAATACATCACTTGAAAAGGTTATTCCCAATTTAAGCAACTACATTAATAACGCTTTCTATTTGTGGAGCATGTTTTTGTATAGTCATTTCTACACCACTTTTTAACGTCATGTGATTGACAGAACATCCCACACAAG
>CAKZKZ010000373.1 GCA_937124495.1 uncultured Dokdonia sp.
CTTACAAAATGAGATGGGGTTGATCACAAATTTCTTCATTGTCTAGCATGAGATTAATCAAGAGTTATATGGTAATATGCTGATCACCCTAACAGAAGCCGTGAGCAATGCTATTATACATGGAAACAGTGCCAAAGCAGCAAAAAAAGTTGTTGTTTCTACGAACTGTTCCAATCAAAGAATTTCTTTCACGATTCAAGCTGAAGGGGGTGGATTTAACCCCGATACTTTGCCTGATCCCACTGCTCCTGAAAATATACTGACTCCAGGAGGACGAGGTGTGTTTTTGATGAGACAACTTTCAGACGCGGTTACGTTTAGTGACGATGGGCGTTTGGTAACGCTAGAATTTTCTTTGCAGTAAAAATATAAGTAAAACAAACTTAAGAAGTTTGTATACAGAATCCCGACTAAGTTTTCAACTTAGTCGGGATTGTTTTGGTTTAGATAAGGTCTAAATTTTACATCATAAAAAACAATAATGGAACTGACATTTCATTCTGAAGAAATTAATTTTGAATTGGAGCATGCTTCTAAAATTGACGCATGGCTCAAAAGTGTGATCAAAAAAGAAAATTGGATATTAGCAGGCGTTAGCTATATCTTTTGTAGCGATGCTTATTTGTATCAAATGAATGTAGAACATCTACAACATGATACTTATACAGATGTGATCACTTTTCAATACAATGAAGAGTTTGTAGAGGGAGATATTTTTATCAGTGTAGAACGGACGAACGAGAATGCTCAAACCTTTGGCGTTACATCAAGTCATGAACTGCATCGTGTAATGGTGCATGGACTCTTGCATTTGATGGGGTATAAGGATAAAGAACCCAAAGATAAAACCTTGATGACAGAGAAGGAGAATGAATATTTGGAGCTTCTTGAACCTATTTTGGCGATTTCGTAGTTCCTTATTTAGCAGCTTATTCTTTTGTCAAAAGTCGAATACAATAGGACAAAACACAATTTCTTTGGTATCTTAGAGCTTTCTTAAACCATCGTAAAATACTTGGCGACTCCATTTAGCATGAAGCTATCCGTTATTATTGTTAGTTACAAAGTGCCTTATTTTTTAGAACAGACCTTGTTATCTGTTCAAAAGGCAGCCCAACGTGTAGAAACAGAGGTTATCGTTGTTGATAATAACTCGAAGGATAATTCTGTGGATATGGTTCGAGAAAAATTTCCTTGGGCCAAACTAATTGCCAATACAGATAATACTGGTTTTGCAACTGCTAATAATCAAGGAATTGAAATAGCTACGGGAGAATATATTTTGTTCTTGAATCCAGATACGGTTGTTCGAGAAGATACCTTTGATCAGATTGTAGGCTTTATGGAGCAATATCCGCAATTTGGAGGATTGGGGGTAAAAATGATTGATGGAACTGGAATTTTTCTACCAGAATCTAAGCGAGGATTCCCTTCGCCAGAAGTAGCTTTTTACAAGACATTTGGACTCTCTAAATTGTTCCCAAAATCAAAACGTTTCAACCGTTATCACTTAGGCTATTTGGACAAAGACGAAAATCATGAAATTGATGTTTTGTCAGGTGCATTTATGTTAATACCTAGAAAGGTTTTGGATGAAATAGGCTATTGGGACGAAGCTTTTTTTATGTATGGGGAAGATATCGATCTCTCTTATCGGATAAAAAAAGCGGGCTACGAAAACTATTATTATGCAGATAGTACGATCATTCATTATAAAGGAGAAAGCACTAAAAAAAGTAGTGTGAACTATGTATTTGTGTTTTACAACGCGATGATTATTTTTGCGAAAAAGCACTTTTCTCAAAAAAATGCCAAACTTTTCTCATTTTTAATCAACGTAGCGATATA
>CAKZKZ010000374.1 GCA_937124495.1 uncultured Dokdonia sp.
CATACCCACAATTTCATCAGCAAAATCTGTTGATTTGATTAGAGATGCAAAGAAAAAAGGTTTGCAAGTAACTTGCAGTGTTGCAGCACATCATTTGGTTTTAACTGATGATGACTTGCATAATTTTGATAGTACTTTTAAAACAAATCCGCCTTTAAGAACCAACGAAGATATAAAAGCATTACAAATAGGTGGACCACTCGGAGGCTTAGTACCTGTTTCAAAAATAGACGATTTAACAATAGACTTCGAATCGTTTTCAAAAGAAGGATTTTTATTAGGTCATGCTTCAGTAGTTTGTGTGCCTTCAGATTTTCCAATCATGAAATTCATTGAACATTTATTTGATTTTGCTTCCTATGAAAGTTGCGGGAAATGCTTCCCTTGCAGATTAGGAACAAAGCGAGGGCAAGAATTATCTGAAAAAGCATTGACTTCAGATTATAAGATAGACAGAACCTTATTTGCTGATTTATTGACAACTTTAGAACAAGGTTCACTGTGTGCACATGGAGGAGGAATTCCGCTTCCTGTACGTAATGCGATGCAATATTTTGATGATGAATTAAAACAATACTTCAACTAGATTATTATGAGCAAAACAGCATATATAGACAATCAGGAATTTGAAATAGTTGAAGGAGAGACCATGCTATCTTTCATTAGGCGCTATAAAGAAGAAGGACTTGTACCAACACTATGCGATGCACCAAACTTAGATCCGTTTGGATCTTGTCGGGTGTGTAGTGTAGAAGTTGCTTTAAATGAAAGCGGTCCCGTAAAGACGATGGCATCTTGCCATACACCAGTAGCTGCTGGTCAACATATTTATACGAGTACAGAATCTGTGAAGGCGCTGCGTAAAAACATTTTAGAATTGGTTCTTACAGATCATCCTTTAGATTGTTTAACCTGTGAAGTTAACGGTAATTGTGAGTTGCAAACGGTAGCAGCTCAAGTTGGTATTCGCGAAGTGCGTTATCCAGAAGGGGATAATCATTTATATAGAATGAAAGATTTGAGCCACCCGTATATGACTTCAGATTTATCAAAATGTATCAACTGTTACCGTTGTGTTCGCGCTTGCGATGAAGTACAAGGAGAATTTGTACTAAGCATGTCTGGACGTGGTTTTGACTCTAAAATTCTAAAAGGACTAGATGATTCGTTTAGGGACTCAGATTGTGTGAGTTGTGGCGCTTGTTCTCAGGCTTGCCCTACGTCTGCAATCTCTGATGTATTTCAATCGAAAGCCGTTAAACCAACCGAAACTACACGTACCATTTGTACCTATTGCGGTGTAGGTTGTAACCTTGATGTGGCTACCAGTAATGGAGAAATAGTCAGTATTCAAGCACCTTATGATGCGGAAGTGAATCAAGGACATACCTGTTTAAAAGGGCGTTATGCTTGTAAGTTTTATGATCATCCAGAACGTTTAAATGCACCAATGATAAAACGTAATGGCGCATTTGAAAAAGGGTCTTGGGATGAAGTTTACGATTACATTGCAAATAAATTAACAGGATTTAAAGAAGAATTTGGTCCAGACTCCATGGCTGGAATTTCTTCATCGCGTTGTACAAATGAAGAGAATTATTTAATGCAGAAATTCTTTAGAGCTGTATTGAGTACAAATAATATTGATGGCTGTGCACGTGTGTGTCACTCACCAACAGCATTAGGTATGCAACGGACTTACGGTACTGGAGCGGCAACAAATTCTATAGACGATTTAAAAGATACCAACTGTATTATGGTTATTGGCGCAAACCCAACTGATGCGCACCCAGTAACAGGAGCAAAACTAAAGCAGTTTGCTATGAAATCTGATAACGTATCTATTGTTATCGATCCACGACGTACAGAATTAGCAAGATATGCAACACATCATTTGGCTTTAAGACCTGGCACTAATGTAGCTGTACTTAATATGATGATGTATTATATTATTACGGAAAACTTAGTTGATACCTCTTTTATTGAAGATAGAACAGAAGGCTTTGAAGACTTTAAAAAAGAATTATTAACTATTGATTTAGATCAAATTGAAGCTGTTTCTGGGGTTAAAAAAGAAGATGTTCGAGCTGCTGCAATCGCTTATGCGTCTGCACCAAATGCCATGTCTTTTCATGGTTTAGGAGTTACAGAACACTCACAAGGAA
>CAKZKZ010000375.1 GCA_937124495.1 uncultured Dokdonia sp.
GATAATGATAGTTTTAGAGACCGCTCTAGCGTTACCCTAACAGTTCCTGCGGGTTTTGCAACCATCTATGAAAATGCAGGATGGACTGGTTTTTTTGGAGTTAATGGTGTGTATACAGGTCCTATAGGAGATACTTCAAGTTTTTCTAGTGGTTTTACCTTTAGATTTATAGGTAGTAACCCGAATCAAGCTACTATTATTGGTAATGACAATAGCGGTGATGTCGTTATTCCTGGCAGGCCAAATTTAAATGGAATACGATTTGATATCATAGAAATAGAAGATAATGCGTTTAGGAATGATAACATTACCAGCGTCACGATACCAGATAGTGTCATAGATATAGGAACAGATGCCTTTAGGGATAATCAAATTACAACCGTATCTTTAGGAAATAGTGTTGAAACCCTTGGACCAGGAGCATTTAGAAACAACCAAATAGAAGAGATTTTACTTCCTGCAAGTATGACAGATATCGCTAATGGCGTATTTAGGGATAATACTACGTTAATAAGAGTTATAGCAATAGGTGCTACTCCCGCAGCTATTGTAACCAGTGGTATAGATAACGATAGCTTTAGGGATCGTTCTGTGATTGACCTGTTTGTTCCTCAGGCTAGTACACAAGATTATATAGATGCTGGTTGGACAGGATTTGCATCTATAAATAATTTAATTCGGGTAGGTGTTGAGTTTGTAGATAATGGTCTCTCTTACAGAATAATCGATATAGCGCCTAATAGAATAGAAGCTACAGGAGGAGCTAATATACCTACAGATTTAGTTTTGCCAGCAACGATACCTTTTGAGGGTGAAGATTTTACGCTTGTACATGTTTTTGATTCTGCATTTTTTAGGGTAGATCTTACTAGCGTGACCCTACCTACTACGATACGAAGTATAGGTAACTTTGCTTTTGACGATAATGAGCTTACTACTATTGAGTTGCCTGAAGGTTTGGAGACTATTGGCATAAGAGGTCTTAGGGCCAATAATATGAGTAACATCATTATTCCAAGTACTGTAACATCAATAGGTGAAAATGCCTTTGGAGCAAATCCTTGGAATACGGTAACTGCATTAGGAACAACACCTGTAGTTATTCAAGAAAATACATTTGGAGGGAGTGCTATCGGGGCAGATTTATTTATACCAGAAGGCACTACACAAGATTATTTAGATGCTGGTTGGACAGGCTTTAATATCACAGAAATTACTATAGACATTACCTTAGCCCCTAAAGTATTCTTACAAGGTGCTGCGACAAATCCCATTACAGGTGAAGAAGATTTGATGCGTGATAGCTTACGTGCTAACGGATTACTCCCTACAACGTCCCCCTATGGCGATGGCGCTACCGTAGACCCAACTATTTTTACTACTACGGGCGCCAATGCCATTGTAGATTGGGTACTGGTAGAGCTGCGATCTGGTGTTGATAATGAAAATACCACCGTAGCTTCAAGTACCGCAGCGTTATTACAACGCGATGGTGATATTGTAGGACTAGATGGCACGTCGTCTATCACCTTTACAGAGGAAGAGGGTACCTATTTTGTAGCTATCATCCATCGCAATCATATAGGGATACTCGCGGCAGTTCCTGTATCCTTAAGCAGTACAGCAACCACCTTAGATTTTACACAAGATGCCGCTTTCGCGAAAGGAGAAAACCTGGCATTAACCACTCTGGTAAATGGCAATCTCGCAATGATTGCCGGTGATGCCGATGGTAGTAGTCAGATTTTGAATACAGATATTACAGAAGCATTAACCCTCGCAGGAGGAGGCGAAGCATATTCCACCGCAGATGCAGATATGAATGGGTTTGTGCTCAATTCAGATATACAGTTACTCGTACTCGCAAATTCTGGTACGGTACAGCAATTTGATTAGTAAAACGCTGTTTTGTAAAGTCTGAAAGATGCATACAAAATAAGTAGTTGAACTAATCCCAATTTTTCAGCAGGATCTATGAATTGTAAAGTTTCTGTTTATGCTTTCGCGAAAGCGGAATAAAAAAACCAGTAAAGCAGAAGTTTATGCTGAGTGTCACACAAAGCTAGCCTGTGCTGAGCGAAGTCGAAGCATCGAAGTGCAGCCAGGTTCACCAACAACAAGAGAGCAAAGTGTTAAAGCATAAGCTCAAAAAACAAATGAATATGAAAACAAAATTATCATTTTTGATCGCCTTACTACTATCGGTAGTAAGCGTTGCGCAGACTTTTACGATAGATGGACTTAATTATGCAGTCATTGGACCAAATCTGGTACGACTTACAGGAGGTAACCCTGCATCTTCAGACCTAATTATTCCTAATACCGTTATCAATAATGGGGCAAGTTTTCTCGTAAGAGTAATAAATCCAGATGCTTTGAGAAACAAAAATCTTACCAGTGTAACGATTCCAAACGGTGTGATCACAGTGGGTACAGATGCTTTTAGAGACAATCAACTCACAGAAGTAACCTTAGGAAATAGTGTACAAACCCTAGGCCCAGGCGCCTTTAGAAATAATAATATAGCAGCTATTACAATTCCTGCAAGTATGACAGATATTGCTAATGGTGTGTTTAGAGATAATACTGGTTTAAGAACCGTTATAGCCTTAGGTACTACTCCTGCAACTATTAATACAAGTGGTGTAGATAATGATAGCTTTAGAGATCGCTCAGTGATTAACCTCACAGTTCCTGCGGGTTCTGAAGAAGCATATGCAAGTAACAATTGGATTAATTTCTTTAGTGTGAATGGTGTGTATACAGGTCCTATAGGAGATACTTTTAACTCCTTTGTTAACGGTCTTAGCTTTGAGCATAGTTCTTCAGGAAGCCTTCCTAATACGATTAGCGTTATAGGCAATACTGATACAGGTGCTATCAATATCAATGGTCAGGTAACCTCTAGAGGTATAAGTTTTACAGTTACGAGTATTAAAGCAAATGCTTTTGAAAATGACCAAATCACCAGTGTTAGTCTACCTAATACTTTAATAGAAATAGGTGCAAATGCTTTTAGAACGAATCAACTTACCAGTGTAACGATCCCTAACAGTGTGATTACAGTGAGTCAAGATGCGTTTAGAGATAATACAGAGCTCACAGACGTAACCTTAGGAAATAGTGTACAAACTCTTGGTCCAGGCGCCTTTAGAGCTGCCGACATAAGAGAAATTACAATTCCTGCAAGTATGACAGCTATTGCTAATGGTGTATTTAGAGATAATAATGGTTTAAGAATAATTAATGCACTAGGCACTACTCCTGCAAACATTAATACAAGTGGTGTAGATAATGATAGCTTTAGAGATCGCTCTGTAATAGGCCTCACTGTTCCTATTGAAAGTGTACCTTTATATAATGCTAGTGGTTGGACAGGTTTTTTTAGTGTGAATGGTGTTTATAGTGGGCCATTAAATGCAACTTTTATTAATAACAATATTACGTATAAAGTAATATCTGCTGGTTTACCCAATATAGCTCATATTACCGACAATACTAATACGGGTGATCTAGTCATCCAAGGTCTGGTAACAGAGAGTGGTACAGAATTTAATATAACTGAAATAGAAGTCAACGCTTTTGAGGGGAATCAACTTACCAGCGTAACATTTGAAGATGCTATTAATATTACAGAAATCGGTGAAGATGCTTTTAGGAACAATCAATTTACTAGTATAACTATACCTAATAGTGTAACAGCTATTGGGATAGATGCTTTTAGAGACAATCAAATAACAACCGTGACATTAGGAAATAGTGTTGAAACGCTGGGACCAGGTGCCTTTAGGAACAATAGCATAGAAGTCATTACACTCCCAGCAAGTATGACAGATATTGCCAATGGTGTGTTTAGAGATAATGCACCATTTGACACAGTAATAGCATTAGGGACTACTCCGGCAACTATTGTAAATAGCGGTGTAGATAATGATAGTTTTAGAGACCGCTCTAGAGTTACCCTAACAGTTCCTGAG
>CAKZKZ010000376.1 GCA_937124495.1 uncultured Dokdonia sp.
TTGACTTGAATATCTTACGTAAATTCATTGACTGGACGCCATTTTTTAATAGCTGGCAATTGCGTGGTAAATATCCTGAGATTCTAAAGGATGAAATTGTTGGTGTAGAAGCTCAAAAATTATTTGACGATGGGCAAGTTATTTTGGATCGTATTGTGAATGAAAACTGGTTGACTGCTACGGCAGTTATTGGTTTCTTTCCTGCGAATAGTGTCAACGATGATGACATTGAGGTTTATACCGATGAATCTCGCTCTGAAGTCTCTCATACCTTACGCAATTTGCGTCAACAACGTCAAAAAGCGCCAGGACAAGCGAACTTTTGCTTGACAGATTTCATTGCGCCTAAAGAAAGTGGCGTGAAAGAGTATGGTGGTTCTTTTGCGGTAACGGCTGGAGGAAACATAGAGCAATGGGTCAAGAAATTTGAAGAAGAATTGGATGATTATAATGCGATTATGACCAAAGCTTTGGCGGATCGTTTGGCAGAGGCTTTTGCTGAATGTATGCACGAACAAGTTCGTAAATTGCACTGGGGGTATGACAAAACAGAAAGCTTAAATAACGACGAGTTAATTAAAGAACGTTATGTTGGTATTCGCCCTGCGCCAGGTTATTCTGCTTGTCCAGAACATACCGAAAAACGTACTTTGTTTGAATTACTAGATGCGGAAGCACAAACAGGCATTATGCTAACAGAAAGCTGTGCCATGTATCCTGCTGCATCGGTCAGTGGTTGGTATTTCTCTCATCCAGAATCTAAATATTTTGGTTTAGGAAACATCGAAAAAGATCAAGTGGAAAACTATGCACAACGAAAAGGAATGCATAGAGAAGAAGCTGAGCGTTGGTTGATGCCAGTTCTTAATTACGATATTTAAACAAAATATAATTAATTCTATAAGATACTTAACATTACTTCGTGGAGAAATTATAACAGTTTGATTACCAAGTAAATACTTTTATTCTGCCAAAATCGCTAATTCTTTGGTAATTAAACTGTTATAAAATGCTTTTTATGTTTTTTGGTAAAAAACTAAAAATCTCACGAAGTATTAACTTACAGCTATACGTATAATTTGCGTATAGCTTTTTTATTATCGGCATACATTTTGATATGCACTATCATGGAAAAACGAATTTATTCGCCTTTCTTTTTATAAATAATCTTTATTCTTTTTACACAATAAATTACGATATGAATTTTTTGAAACAAGGTTTAGCAGTATTAGTAATCGCAAGCGCTTTATTCATGACATCTTGTACACAAGAAGATAGCGACTGTACTCCTCCTGCTGTATCACAAAACATTGTTGGTTCTTGGACTGTAACAGGTGGTGTTGCAACGGTAGAATTTGAAGCTAATGGAACATTGGTAGATCCTAGCGATGATATTTTGGGTGGAGTTATCAATGGCGATACATTGTCAGTTAAAACGTACTCTGTTGCAAACGATACCTTGTACACTGTTGCCGCTTCTGCAACTACGACACAATCGATTGATGCAAAATTCCCTATTACTAAAAATGAATGTGATAAAATTACACTTTCAATCCTTGGAATTCCTTTTGTATTAACTCGCGAATAAAAACGTGTTATACATTAGTAGTATAAAAGAATGCCTGTAAGAATAAGAATCCTTACAGGCATTTTTCTTTATATAAAACAGGTTGTATTTAAGGTCTACTCATCAGAATAAAACCATGCTGTGTTCCTTCGTAATGATTATAAATCAAAATTCGTTGGATGGGTTTTGTTGGCGCTTTTTTGATCACTTCTGGCGGCATTTTTTTACCTGAAAACAAATTAGCTGCCAACCAAACGGCAAAAGAAGAAACCGTGTAGTAATCTGCTACTAAGTTTTTGTAGACATAAACGGCTTGTGTTGGAAAAAGTGTCTCTTGCAATTCTGTATAATAATGGTCAGTCTGACTATTTCCATTATACCCTAAAAACAAAGCATCTATATCGTCGGGACTTAGATTATTACGTTCTAAAAATAATTTGGCTTTTTCTAAAACCTCAGCTGATGTTGGATGTACAATTTGAGCGACATCTACAATTTGAGCTATTGCAGCTTCCGAAGGTTTAGAATCCACCACAAAAAGGGCTGCGCCTTCGCCAGATACAGAGCCTGGAGTATTGGAATCCAATAATTGAGTAGAATCTACCACCACTTCTTTAAACATTCCTCGTAGAGACTCTACATTATAATTTGCCTGCGAAATTTCTTCTACGCCTCCTAACAACAAACGTTCGGCAGCATTCTCTTCAAACAACAATAAGGCATCTAACATGGCGCTTTCAAAGGCAATTCCATTATTAACATGTGTGTTGTTGTATCCTGTAATTTTGCCCATCAGGGCTAAGGTTCCTGCAATAGAATTAGAAGTAGATTGGATAAAATCTGTTGGAGTCAAGGTGCCTTCCTTGTATTCTACAATTTGATTCAGAAAACTAATGGACTTCTTGATCGAACCATTGGCAGAACCAATAATAATTCCATCCAAGCTCTCCTTGAAGGCATCAATCAATGGAATACCTGTTCCAACGCCCATGCGTACCGATTTACTCATTCTTCGGAGCAAATTAAGGGGTACCATTTTTTTATACTTAGGCTCAACTGCCCAATATTGAGGTTCTGTGTGCACCTTTACTCCTTCTTCAAAAATGGCATTATTATAAGTATCCTGTGCAGAAATACAAGACATATCAATGATATACATAATCTAAGCTTTTGAAAGGATGAGAGAAGAACAATTACCACCAAAACCAAAAGAATTGGATAATATATGCTTAATTTCATAATCGCTTTGGTAGGCAGTTATAGGTCTAGCATCGTATTCTTCTATTGGATTGATACAATTTAAACTAGGATACAATTCACTATGTTCCATCGCTAAAAGACCAAAAACGGCTTCTATTCCTCCTGCGGCTGCAAGCGTATGTCCCGTATAAGGTTTGGTCGATTGATAAGGAGGTATGTTACCAAAGACTTTATTCAATCCGAACATTTCAGAAATATCATTGTTTTCTGTTCCCGTTCCATGAGCATTAATGTAGTCAATTTGTTCGGGTTGTAACTGAGCGGTTTCTATCGCTTGTGAAATAGAACCAATAATACCAATTGCATCATCAGAGATCGAAGAAGGATGAAAGGCATCATTTGTATTGCCATATCCTGTTACTTCGCCATATATTTTTTTATTACCAACCAACTCCTCAGATTCTAAAATTAGAAATGCTGCTCCTTCGCCCAAGGTTAGACCAGAACGATCTTTATCAAAAGGCATACAAGGTTTGGGAGATAAAATACGCAAGGCATTAAATCCATTGATGGTAAATTTAGCCAAACCATCAGAACCGCCAACAATTGCTCGTTTGGCTCTACCCGATTTGATCAGTTTTGCACCAAACATAATCGAATTAGTAGAAGAAGAGCAAGCTGTATTGAATGTTGTTGATAAGCCTTTCATTTGATAACGATTGGCTAATTTCAGTGTGTGTGCGCCACAAATGTATGAAGACAAATAATCGGAAGGTGCTCCTATTTTGTTCCCATCTCGGTACAACTCATCTGTCATTGACATTCCTCCTACCGTACTAGCGGAAATAAATGCAGTATCCATTGCTGAAACTTCTGCGGGAGATATTCCTGAAGAAGCCACGGCTTCTTGAAAAGCAACCGTTGCGAGAATATCTGTTCGAGTAATGCCTTTTTCACCAGCAATCCCTGCCATTTCCATCAAAGATTCGGTACTGTAAGGTACTTCTCCAAAGGGAAACACCTCTACATATCGAGAATCTATTAAATTTCCTTTGCCAATACCTGTTTGCCCTTTTTGAAGTTGCGCTCTATTTTCGGCAGCATTCTTACCGATGGCTGAAATAACTCCAATTCCAGTTATCAAAACTCTTGTCATACGTTCGTTGATTTGACGAGTGGGAATAAATTTGTTTTAATTTCTTCGATTCAC
>CAKZKZ010000377.1 GCA_937124495.1 uncultured Dokdonia sp.
CGCAAAGCAGCACAAGAAATTGTCACCAATTTACGAGGGCTTCAAATAGCAGGTTTTAAAGAAGTAGAATATCTAGAATTATTACGTAGAGAGATTGAAATCTTACGTCCTTTATTTGCAGAGTGGGTTAAAACATTCAATCCTTATAATTACATTATAGATCGTTGGGGATTATTTAATCCACCAGGAGTAGATTACAATGATAGAACGCCAGAAGATGATTTACCCTACGACAGCAATCACTTCTACGACGATTTTGATAGTGAGGAAGATTAATGCGGGTTTAAAAGAGATGCATTCAAGGTACGCTTTCGCGAAAGCGAAGTTGATACTAAGCTCGTCGAAGTACAAAGGCATAAATAACTTACTTCAAACTACTTTAATTTAAGAATAGGATTATAACGGACTACTTGAGAGAGTACAATCTGTGTTTTAGATTCTCCATAACTTATAATTTGATCTATAAACTGTTCTAAATGCTGTTGGTTATGTAAAACTACTTCCATCACTATGTTTTCATTGCCTGTTATTCGGTAGCAATTGACCACTTCATCCAACGTTTTTACTTTTTCTAAGAAAGGTTTTAATTTTCCCATAAAAGCACGTAATGTGATAATGGCTTTAAATTGATATCCTAATTCATAAGGGGATACAATCGCTTTAAACCCAGTAATGACTCCTAAATCCTCCATCTTTTTAATACGCTCTGAAACTGCAGGAGAGGTAATACCAACCTGTCTTCCTATTTCGGCGTTAGATTGCCTTGCGTTTTCCTGTAAACACTTTAAGATTTTAAGATTTAACTCATCTACCATAGATTTTAAACTTTTATTTCAAAAATACATTATTTTTAAAGACAAAATCCATTTTTGCTTTAAAATCAAAAGTTAGGTTATCCTTATATGATTGTAAATTTGTTATTGTAAAAGATGGCAAAAGCACCACATATCATATCGCAAAACGACATATCTCTCAAAGATATGTCACTTTATAGTAAGGCATTAGACATATATACGTTATCTAGGTCAATTACATCACATCTAACAGATGATAAGACGGTAAGTACCTTATATACTTCTAAAGATGAATCTGATAATACACTAGAAGAAATTGTCATAAGTGCGGTGACGTTACCTTCCAAAATAGCCATTGCGCAAACCACAAAAAACATTGGTCTCCGACTAGATTCTACCAATAGTATTATACATCATATA
>CAKZKZ010000378.1 GCA_937124495.1 uncultured Dokdonia sp.
TAGTAGCCTCCTTATCAATATATGCCTCTCCTTGAGTCATTGTGTGAATCGCTTTTAATTCTTGCTCACTCTTGTTAAGGTTTTGTAGACTATCTCTTTCAAATGTGATAGGAGCAAAGCCAGCAAAGGGTGTATTAGAATCCCTAGTTATGGATGCATTATGGATTAAAAAAGACATAGAATAGGCATAACTTATCTTATAATCTTCAATAAGATATTTTGAAGCTTCTTTTGAAGAAACAAGTGCTTCAAAAGGAATGTTTTGTATGCGACCATCTGGTACTATAATCAGATGTGTGTACTTAGAGATAATCGTTGCCGCTTCTTTTGGTATGAGGTGCGAGTATAGTGTGTGAGCAACGTTTTGAAAATCATTTTTGTCTTTCGTGTTTTCAAATGGTTTAGAGATACGAGTTTGGAAATCTTGTATAGCTAGATCTGTTGCATTTGTATTTTTAATAGGATATATCGTTGTTTCTTTTTTTGAGACAAGTGCGAGGTAATGATCTTCTATTTTATCATCGGTATTCCAAATGTAAGATATTAAAATACTCTCTTCATCAATGTTCTTTTGAATTTCTGAAGTAGCTAAAATTTGTGTTTTTGTTTTGGTAGAAAAATATTCTGGATATGCTATTTTAATAGAATCTGTAAATTTTTCTAAGATTTGCGTTGTCTTAAAGAGACTATCTTTACTTGTTAGATCAGTGTTTTTTTCTAGCGCAATTATTCTTTCTTTTAATGTGTGTTCCCTAGTACTAATAACATCAGGAAGTAGTGATTTTGTATTATTTTCTAGAATACTTTTGGTAAGCAAAAAGGCTTTGTTTTTTTCTGTAAAATAAAAAGCAAGGTTTACTTTGTCAAGAATTTTGCATGCTTTTACAGCTCTAAGATAGATGTACGAGGCTTGATTTCGCCAAAATAATTTAGAAAGGCTTTCATTAGCTTCTCTTTGTATGGTACTAATGAGAAGATCTGCTACTTGAAGATGTTGTAAGGCAAGTGTAACATTTGAGACATCTTGATTTGTGTCATACATCTTTAATAAAATACCAGCTTTCTCACTGATGATATTTAAAATAATATGTTTGCTAGGTAAGTTTTCCAGATCAGATATATCAGGAACTTTATAAGTGTCTATGTCAATACCAGTAATTTTTTGAAAAGCAATAGTATTATTTAGAAGTGCCTTCTCATATTCTTTTTGGTAGGTATAATACGCTGAGAAGTTCAGATATATGTCAGATACATTCTCTTTGTTGTATTCTGTTTGAAATTGTAAGGCGGTATTCAGGTATTTAAAAATATTATCCTGATATGAATTTTTAGTACGCTTTTCTTCTTTAAGGAAAAGGTTGCCTAGATTTAAATTTAGAGTTGTTACATTAGATGAGTCTTGTATGTTTTTAGAAATGTTTAGTGATCTTGTATAGTATGACTTTGCTTTCTCAAAATCATAGTTGTCATTTGTATTGTAATAATTAGCTGTAGTGTTATAAAGAATGCTATAATCAGTCGAGGTAAGATATATTGAATCTTTTAGTGTGAGTGCTTTATTGATATAGTAAAGTTCTTCCTGGTAATTTTCTATGCTATGATCTTTTGTAGAGGCTATTTTTTCATATACCTGTGCGATATTGACATACGCATGATATAATTCTTTATAGTTATTTTGCTTTTCAAAAACAGTAATCCCTTGATTGAAAAAAGTAAGAGCTTTGTAATAATCTTCTTGACTGTTGTATATGAGGCCTATATCACAATACGATCGCCCTATTTTTTCAGAGTTATTATTTAAAGATATAACTTTGTTGTAGTTGATAATAGCATTATTATATTCGAAATTTAATCTTTGAAAAAAGCCAAGATTAAATACAGCGTTACTATATGACTCATTAATGGTACTGCTTTTCTCATAATACAGAACATCTTTAGTGGCATATACTATGGCAGTGTCATAATCTCTTTGTATAAAATTTTGAATAGAAAAATCATGAGCAATTAAAATAGCTTCTTCGTAGGTATGTTCCTTTTCAACAATTGAAAGAAGACTATCTACCTGTGGTTTGATTTGAAGTAGAGATTGTGTATTCTTTTCTTTTAAGGTCGTATATGTATCAAAGAGATGTTGCCCGTTTATGATACTTGATGTAAGT
Organism: uncultured Dokdonia sp.; assembly: GCA_937124495.1. Taxonomy (GTDB): domain Bacteria; phylum Bacteroidota; class Bacteroidia; order Flavobacteriales; family Flavobacteriaceae; genus Dokdonia. The sequence goes on from CAKZKZ010000378.1 coordinate 2,160, forward strand.
ATCATAAACAGGCAACATATATAGAATAATTTGACGTTCAAATTACTTATTCTACTTCAGTTACTGGATTACAGTGGGCTACATTTAAATGTACCTTGCTTACCCCACTATTACTTTCTATATGTCCTTTAGGGTCTCTAGGACCGCCACAGGTAGTACACGGTTGAATGTCTACATACCAGATTTCAACTTCATTGTTAGTATTAGGGCAATGCTCAAAATAGGAAAAATTAATAAAACCATCATTGGTGTATGTCGCTCTAATCGTATTCACTTCTGCATGCGTTAGATTAGGTACATACGTGATTTGGATAGGGGTAAGTTGAACAGGATCAGGCGGAGCGATAGGGGCAGAAAGACGTTCTGCTTGTTCAATGCTATTTTGCTCGATACTTTCTTCTGTATCAACACTACACGATACTGTTAAAATAAGGATAAAAAGGATTGTTAGGGGCTTAAAAAATGTACTTTTCATAAAAATGAGTTTAGGGTTAAAAATTAAATTAATTACTCAGTAGTTACATAACCCTTTTGTTTGTTACCCTGTAAATATAAAAGTTTATTTTTGTTTACCTAATTAATTATGCGAATGCCTGAAAACACGGTTTACCTCAAAGCTTTATTAGATAATGATTCTAAAGTAATTACAGAGATATATGCTACTGTTTTTCCTAAAGTGAAAAAATTTGTACTTCAGAATAAAGGGCAACAAGTAGATGCAGAAGATATTTTTCAGAAGGCATTGATGCAAATTGCAGTACGGTATCGCAGAGAACCTTTCGAAATCAAAAGTAGTTTTGAAGCGTATGTATTTACAGCTTGTAAAAATTTATGGCGCCGAGAATTAAATAAATCTAAAACAAGGGTAACAGAAGATGGGGTGATGGAACTTAAAAGTGAAGAAGGAGATATGGCACTGGCTACTTTGGAACAAGAGCGTTGGGAGCTTTTTACCGAAAAATTAGAGATGATTTCCGAAAATTGTAAAAAAGTACTCCAATTATTTTTTGCAAAAATCTCTTATAGTGAGATTGTAAAAAAACTTGGGTATAGTTCAGAAACTGTAGTAAGACAGCGTGTGTTTAAGTGCAAGGCAAAGTTAATTGAGACCGTCAAAAACGATAATCGTTATAATTCATTGAAGGAATTATGAGTTCAGAAGAAGAAAGTAACATCATAGAGAATTACCTGTTAGATCATGCATCTCCAGAAGAGGTAGCTGCTGTAGAAAAACGGATGTCTGAAGATATACGCTTTCGCGAAAGCGTACTCTTGCAAAAAGAACTTCATGCTTCTTTAGATGAGGATGACTGGAGTTTTGCAAAAAAAGTATCCCCTGAAAAAGTTGAGGAGTATGAGCGGTTGTTTATGAGTAAAGAAACAACCCAACTTAAAAAAACACTGATACAAGCCCAACTTGATTATAAAAAGAATATAAGTAAGAGTAGTAGTAGACGCCCATGGCTTTATAACCTAAGTGCAGCGATTATTGTGGTACTTATTACTATAGGAGTCATATTGCCAAAAGGGCAAGACTCACAAGAATTATATGTGGAGTACTATACCGTATCTGATATACCTTCTTTAGTTTCTCGAGGAGGAGAAGAAGATACTTTACTTATTGATGCAGAACGCTATTTTGAAG
>CAKZKZ010000379.1 GCA_937124495.1 uncultured Dokdonia sp.
AACAATGACTCATTTCCACATGGATTATTGGATTGATACAGATTTATCTGCTGGTTTAATAGCAAACCCTAAATGGTCTAACCATGTAGGAGATGCTGGAGAAACATCTGCTTTCCAATTAACAAACCCTGTGGATACATTCGGAGAATGGGTATCTATAGATATTCCAATAGCTGATTTTAATTCTGATGATCCGACGCAACAAAGAGATGCTTTAAGACAATTTGTATTAACAGTAGCTGGAGCAGAAGCCGGAGATAGAACGATCTTTATCGATAACCTTTACTTACACCAGAATACTACACTTAGTACTGAAGAGTTTACATCAGTAGATGTATCTGTATACCCTAACCCTTCATCAGAGCGTTGGACAGTATCTACAAGCTCTTCTACTATTACAACAGTAGCAGTATATGATCTTTTAGGTAGAAGAGTATCTCAAGCAACACCAAATGCAAACTCTTTTGATATCAATGCTTCAAACCTTAGAACAGGTATTTACTTAGCAACGATTACGACAAATCAAGGTCAAGAAACAATAAAATTAATTAAACGCTAAATTAGTTAATCCTAGGGGGATTATTATATTTTAGTATAGAAGAGGCTATCATCTGTGGATGATGGCCTTTTTGCTTTATAAATGGTATTGTGTATAGATAAGAAGCAACAAAAACTATGAATAGAAAGATATAAGAAGCTTTCTATCTTCTTTTAGATGTAAGATCATAAGGGAATGAAGTAAACTAAAAAGGATTTATAAAGTCTTACCAAGCCACATGCCGCCAAAAATAGCAAGAATACCAATGGTAAAACTAGCAATGGCGTAGATTGCAAACTGCATGAAATCACCCGATTTTATAAAATTATGATGCTCATAAGCAAAGGTAGAGAAGGTCGTAAATCCTCCGCAAAAGCCAGTCGCTAGTAAAAGTGTTGTATTACTAGATAATGCATTATTTTTTATGGCCCAACCTAATACTAAACCAATAATCAGACTTCCAAGAATATTTGCTGTAAAGGTACCATAGGGGATTCCAGAGCCAGAGGAATTCCACACTTTACTAAGTAAATATCTCGCCATACTTCCTGTACCTCCACCTATAAAAACAAGTAGTAATTGTTTCATATATTCATCCCTTTTCTTTAATAAATAACGATCTCTAATCTGTTGTATTATTCTACAGGAATATAGATATCTGTTACCCAGTTTGCTGGATTAGGGAAGTTCCCTGGATCATTTGTATAAATCTCAAAAGGTTTTTGCTCGCTTTGTGTTAATTCATACTGTTCTATATACTGCATCGCTTCTGCCCATGCTTTTCCAAGATAGGTGTAATTCCCTTTTAAAGTGACTCTTACTGCTTTGGTTCTAGGTAAATACCCACTTAGAATTGTACTTTCTTCTGTAATTTCAATGGCATTAGCAACAGGAATGGCATTACTCATAATAATAGAACCATTTGGATTCATTTCATTATAAATTGTAAAAGGCTTACCAGATTGAGTAATTCCTTTTTGATTCATAAATTGCATAATTTCACCGTAATTCTGCCCCATAATAGCACTGATATTTGCACCACTAGCAGACGTTGTCTTATATACATAAAACCCACCACCATATTCTGTAATTCCTTTTATTTCTACAGAATGATCTTCCATTTTTTCTCTTACGTATGTTTCTAACCCTTGCAAACCATCTATATACATGCTGCGCATATCTCCTTCAAAATCCATTCCTGAGAAAGCAAAATAGATTTTATCCATGAGGGTGTGCTCTCCTTCAACTTGCCAAGAAACTTCTACAGCACCTGTGTCTGTAGGCATAAATTCCCAGCCTACTTTAGAAAGACGTTCTCCTCCAGGAGTAACAATAGAAAGATCTTGTTCTATGGCCATATTCTCTAAAACAGCTGTTGTTTTCATAGACCCAGGGAAATCACCATCCCAAGAATAACCGCCACCTATGCCAACAGTAGTGGCATCATACGTAAATACCATTGTAGAATCTTCTTTTTTCCACGGTCCCCAATGTTCCCAAGTTGTGTAGTCATTTACAGTGTTATATAAAATAGATGCTGGGACTTGAATGGACTTACTTTCTTTAATGTCATAATGACCATCTTTTGAAGCAAAATAGATGGCGCCACCAATTAAAAAAATGAGTAAAAGAAAGAATACAAGTTTTAAAACTTTCATTGTCTATGGGGGGTTGGTTTGTCTAGGCGAAGATAAAGGATTTTTAAAACTTCTATTTTTGGTATATTTACGCACAAATAAAAACTAATCTCAATGAAATTTAAAGCGATATATTGCCTTGGATTCGCAGCACTGCTAACGGTAAGTTGTGGCCAAGATCAACAGAGTACAAAAAACGAAAGTGGTGATGATCCCGCTTTCGCGAAAGCGGAAATAGTATTCAACGAACCCGTAGATCAATTTGCAGATATCAAAATCTTACGATATCAAATTCCTGGTTTTGAAGACTTGACACTTAAAGAGCAAAAACTAGTCTATTATATGACGCAAGCAGGACTTGCTGGTCGTGATATGATGTGGGCACAAAACTATCGTCATAATCTTGCTATTAGAACAGCACTAGAAAAAGTGTATACATCATATACAGGTGATAAATCATCTAACGATTGGAAAAACTTTGAAGAATATTTAAAACGCGTATGGTTTTCTAACGGAATACACCATCACTATAGTAATGCAAAATTACAACCAGCATTCTCTGCAGACTATCTTAAAGGATTACTAGCTGATGCTGGAGCAACTTTAGAAGGTGAGGCGTTTGATGTGATCTTTAATGATAAAGACGCTAAAAAAGTAAACCTTTCTAAAGATGCAGATATTGTATTAGAAAGTGCAATTAATTTTTATGGACCAGATATCACTACGGCAGAAGTCGAAGCATATTATGATGCTATTGAAGTAGATAAGGACGAACCTATTGAAATAGGATTAAATACACGTCTTGTTAAAGAAAATGGGAAGCTTGTAGAACAGGTATATAAAAGTGGTGGATTGTATGGCGATGCTATCGATCAAATCATTGGTTGGTTAGAAAAAGCAAAAGGCGTTGCAGAAAACCCAAGACAAGGAGAGGCTTTAGGGCTTCTTATTGAGTATTATAAAACAGGAAGCCTTGATACATGGGATGATTACTGTATCGCTTGGGCGACCTCTACTGCAGGTAATATAGATTGGATCAACGGATTTATAGAAGTATACAACGATCCAAAAGGATACAAAGGGTCGTATGAAACGGTTGTACAGATTAAAGATTTTGACATGTCTAAGAAGATGGCTGTACTTTCTGAAGAGGCACAATGGTTTGAAGATAACTCTCCGTTAATGCCAGAACATAAAAAAGACAGTGTTAAAGGAGTTTCATACAAAACAGTGATTGTAGCTGGGGAAGCAGGAGACGCATCACCGAGTACACCAATAGGGGTAAATCTTCCTAATAACAACTGGATTAGACAAACGCATGGAAGTAAATCTGTATCTCTAGGGAATATTATCAGTGCATATGCAAGTGCAGGTGGATCTGGACGTTTACAAGAATTTGCTCACGATACCCAAGAGATAGAGCTTGAAGAAAAATACGGACAGTTAGGTGATAAATTACACACAGCTTTACACGAAGTAGTAGGACACGCCTCTGGACAGATAAATGATGGTGTAGGAACGCCTAAAGAAACATTAAAGCGTTATAAGTCTACTATTGAAGAAGGGCGTGCAGATCTTTTTGGTCTGTATTACTTGATGGATCCTAAGCTTCAAGAGATTGGACTGGTAG
>CAKZKZ010000380.1 GCA_937124495.1 uncultured Dokdonia sp.
ATAAAACTAGTATAAAGAGCTCCTAATGGCACAGGAGTTCCGCCCACATCTACAACCACTTCTCCTCCAAGCAGTGAATTTTCAGGACGCTCATAGGTAATAGCACTATTGTTAGCTACTTGTACTCCAAAAGCATCAGCATTATAATCTAAAAAAAACTGACCTGAGCCCATACTAAAGGCTACATCTGAAGAGATCATAACATCTACTTCATAAAAACTATCCATGCCATCAGTAGTGACTTCTGGGTTTTCAAAAGAAAGGGTAATATCTTGTGCATTCATGGTAAAGAACACTAGCAATAAAGCTATACCAAGTGTAAAATGTTTCATCATTACATTGTATTAATTGTTATTATTTCTACGTACGTTTTCGTACTTCGACTATGCACTTCAACAAACTCAGTGTGACACTCAGCATCTACTTCTGAGTTACGATGTTCCTTGAAAGCATACCTATCATTTACATTTTCGTGATACATTACTAGAGCCTAAGTCCTTTTATCGAAAAAGGCATCCTTGAAGATGAAAAAACAAGTCTGAATAAGAATAAAACTACTAGCAATTCATCGTCTTAATAGTACGTATTCACTATATATAAACGCATGCATAAAATTAGTTTTACTCTTATAAAAAAACTATAACAATACCGCATAATGATAACACAAAACCGACATTCTATATGAGGTCTTGTACTTTTGTAGTTGCGTATATTTTTTAAGAATATGTATTAGGAAACAGCAATACCTGTAGGCGTAAAACCAAACTCTTTTTTAAAGCATTTTGTGAAATAGGAAGGACTAGAAAACCCACATAAAAATGCAATTTCGGCTACTGTATACCGATGATGCATTAACGCTTCTTTTGCTTTGCCTAAACGCGTACAAGTGATAAGTTGCCCTGGGGATTTACCTGTTGCTTCTTTGACCTTGCGCTGTAATTGGCGTTCACTCATTCCTAGACTCTTCGTAAGCATTTCTACTCCAAAAGAAGAATTATCAATATGTAGATGTATGATCGTTATCAGGTCTTCTAAAAACGAATCATATTTTGACAAATTAGTTGAATGTGTTAGCATAGATACATGCTCAACGGCATCAATATTGCTTACTTGATATAACTTACACAATGCATTTGAAGCATGGTTTAACATAGATGTTTCTTCTGTAAATTGAAATTCTGAACCTGAGAGCAAGTGCTTAATCGTTTGTGTTACGGTGAGTTTATGATATACCGAATGAGGAAGTATGGTTTGATACATATACACATCTCTTTTATCTATTCTATATCCACCAGCTAAACAACCTTCTTTCACATAGAGTCCTAGGTTTAAGTTATTGTTTTCCTGTTTAGAACTATCTAATATATCTAAACCACTCTGTACTGCTTTACCTGGCACTTCAAATCCTGCTATAAAACGCTCATTATCTATCTCTAATAATACACCAGAATGCTTCGTAATACATTGTTTTATAGTTGTTGATTTTGTTCTTCCTAATGAACTACCCATCACTTTACCAAACAGGATGGTAATGAGACCTTTTTTAGGCCCCTCGTTAGGCGTTAATTCTTTAATAAAATCTTTTATTTCATTTAGCACCTCTTGTGTATTACCAGCCCAAAAAAGGTGATCGTCTCCATCAAACTCAACAAATTTTGCTCCTTCAATGTGCTCTGCAATAAACCGTCCTTCTTCAATTTTCACATCAATATCATGGGTACGTTGCATGAGCAATGTAGGTACTTTTATGTATTCTAAAATATCTGTGATATCTACTTCTGTATTCATTTTAGTCAATTGCATAGCCGCTTTAGGACTCGCTCCAGATCTAAAATAACTAGCCAACCAACTCATAAATTGCTGGTCATTGGCTTTAGAAGGGGCTAAAGTTTCAAGATTCATCTGACCTCTCCCCCAACTATTCTCAATCATGTCATACACTTTCTGACGCTCGGTATCTGTTGGTGCCCAAGGGTAATCTTTAGAATACCTTCGCTTTGCAAAAATCCCAAAAGCAGTCAATGCCAACACACGGTTAGGATAGGTAGCGCTAAATAAAGCAGATACACTTCCTCCTTCAGAATGTCCAAACAGTACCGCTTTTTCAGACCCTGTAGCATCCATAACAGCCTTGATATCTTCCATACGTTCTTCTAGGGTAGAGATCTCTACAACGCGATCAGAAAGTCCTGTGCCTCGTTTATCAAAAAGGATCACTCTGGCGACCTTCCCTAATTCTTCAAAAAAGTTAACTAACTCAGGACATGCCCACATCCAATCTATATTAGAAACCCATCCTGGAATATAGACCAAATCAATCGGTCCTGAACCAAATACTTGGTAGGCGATATTGATGTTTCCGCTTTTTGTGTATTGAATAGGTGGGTTCATAAAAGTTGCTTTTACAAGTGAGACTACAACAAAGTAATCATAGCAACCTGATACCTCAAAAAAGTAAAGGGTAGCAAAAAGGTAGCGGTAAATATAAATTACTCACATACAGCTATATACATTTATTCAAAATTAAATTCTTACCATAAGACAACAACCTTCTCGCATAAGATAATAGTTTGCACATTTCGGTAAATCTGCCTCGCTGGCGGGCAAGCGTATATAAAAAACACTAATCTTTTAAGATCATCAAGAAGTACTATCGAGACTATCAATAAAAGCAATAATATCTTACTTAAAATCTAATCCTAGTTTTTTGTGAATACGATATCTTGATAATTTGATCGCAGGTAAATTAATATTGAGAAGTTTACTTATTTCTGATATACTAAGTCTTAATTTTATTAGACAGAGCAATTCTGTCTCTTTAGATCGCAACTCTGAAAAATGAGTATCAAATACTACTTTAAAATCAATACTTATCCCGTCAAGATATGCTTGAAGTGTAGAAGATGTTTTCTTAGAATTTTTCTCAGACAATAAAGAGGTAGATAATGATCTTAGTCCAGCTTGACGTTCTTTTTCATTTTCTAGACTTATGATCTGTTTAATCTCATCAAGTGTTTTACCAAAGAAAATGTAGACATCGTTATACATACCTAAACGAAGTATTAGGACAACGCTACCTGTAGGAATGGGAGTCGGTGTTTGTTTTTGTTTTATATGAGTATCCCTATTGATTTACATTTTCTAAAGAAAAATTAAATGGATTAGCACTAGAGCCTGGTCCTCCACCAGTCATGATAATATCTGCACTTGCAATTCCAAACAAATT
>CAKZKZ010000381.1 GCA_937124495.1 uncultured Dokdonia sp.
CCAACGGCGAGTCCTGCTCCTGTAATAATTAATAGTTTCTTATTTGCTGTCATCTGTCTTTATTTTTTGATTCATACTCTTGAACTTCTCTTTTAAGGCGAGTTTACCCTTTTCAGCCAAGGTTTCGTTCATTTCAAAAACACTCACTACTTTTTTATGGATGTTTAAACTCATTTTTTTTAGATCGCTTATTTTCTCTGGATCATCTTTAAAGCGTTCTGGTAATAAATTAGCAATAGCATTGATATGGTTATGCACCTTATCATATACTGTTTTTGGAATCCTAGGCGTTTTCTTGGCTGTACTTTTTCGGGCTTTACCTCTTTTTCTACATTCCTCTACTTCTTCCTGTAAAGCTTGTAATTTGTCTTTTGTGGAAGAGGTAGAAAACGTCTTGTTCTGTGACTTCTTCTTCGATGGAGGTTTCTTCTTAGATTCTTGATTATTTTTTGAATCTTGCTTTTTAGGAATTACTTTTCGTGTTGATATTTCTTGTTTAGGGGTAACCACCACTTCCACGCATGGCTTTGCGCTTTCTACAATAGCATCTGGATACAGATCCTTTATCATATCTAAGATGAGTGTCGAACTCTCTTTAGTGACTTTTGTAAAATCCTCTTTATCTTCTGCTGAATTATAATCTTCAATGAGTTTTTCAATTTCAGACTTTACTTCCTTGTTCAGGATCTTACTTACATCTAATGCTTGTATTTGTGCTATATCTGTCATAATTATGCGCTTTTTGGAGTCAGGGTTAATTTGAGTTTTAATAACTTTAGAACTCGTAGTCGTTCATTCTCACGAATGCGAATCGCTTCTTTACTAAGTAGGGGAATTGCTTTTACATTTGTTTGTTTGACCGTCTTTTGATCGCTACGTTTTCGATATTTCTCTATAAGCTCAAAGAGTAGTCTATCCGCCTGCTTAGCTAATGAATTATCTATCGTGAAATGCTGGGTTTCTTTCTTTATAAGGGCATATCCATCTTCTAGCACTAAGGGGCTTCCTGTTTGATACGTGATCTCTTGTTGATGTTCAATAGGGATATCTTTTAAGGTATTGGCTTTTATATCTTGTAGTCTATACATAGTTATTTCATTTAATAAATTGCTATTTATTCTCTAACATCCTCATTATTTGTAATGAGCCTCTAGGCTCTTAAAAAAGGCATTCGCCTCTTCCCTATTCGTGTAATGAATCGAACAGTTTTGAGAGGTTCCATCCAAATTAAAACAGCGATAGCGATAGCATTGGATAGGACGTTCCACATCGCTGATGTCAACCTCTATCCATCGAAGGATGAGTGTGTTTTTATGAAATCTCGAAGTCATTATCTGAAAATCAAAACATGATTCGGTGTAATCCTTTTGAATTAGAGTTGCCTCGCTCATAAGTTTTTCTATACTATCTTGTGGTATGTTCATACGTTTTATTTTTAGTGTATTCTTGTAAGATGCGTGAGACTTCTTTTACGGCGCGATCTATAGAATAGCTTTGATTAAATAATAGCGTGCTTGGCGTGTTCGCTGTATAGGCTTTGGTAAGTCGACTATCGATCTTCCCTAATCCTTTAGGGATATTGAATCCGCAATAATCAGAGAGTGCTATAAGTCCTTTAAAACCATTAAATCGAAAATACCTTGGATCACTTGCTAAAACTAATAGTTGGTTCACATCGAGCGGTTTTTCAAAGCTTTTTACTCTTACAGCTGATACAAGTATGTGCTTATCAAAAGAAGTACCTAATAATACATCGATAGCCACCCCGATATGACAGCTTTCCAAATACTCAGTCAGTAGCGCTACAGCAATACCGACGTAATACAAGCTATCCCCGTCGATATTCGCATTTGCTCCTGCCAATATCGTAAGGGTGAGGGTAGGTTTTAAGGCAGATTTATTTTCAAAATAGAGATGGGTGTTTTTAACGGTGGTCGCCTTGTCTTTTCCTAATTCAATTTTGAGCTGATGTGTATATTTTTCTAATGCAGATGAGCCTTTAGCAAGCGGTATTTTATAGAGTCCCATCATAGCACGATCAAAAGAAAACACACCTAGTCCCTTACTATTTGCACTGAGTAATGGACGTTTTAATAAGTCATCTTCCACTAGATCGGTATAGCGGTTTAATTCCTTTTGTATTTTAGGAGCTATCACTTCTAAAAGTTCCATCTTTCCAAAGTAGTGATGCGCTTCTAAATCTCTTAAAGAACTTGGTACTGGATTCCCATACCAATCACTTGAAGTGGCTATTCGTTGTTTTGCATTGGAGGCGACCATATCTAATCTTCTCTGATTAATTGTAGAGAGATTAGCACACTGTTCTTTTACAAAGTCATGATAATCTCCAGGACTTGTAAATTGAAGATGCCTTAACTTGCTGTCTTCAAATTGATAGGTATGTATTCTCTTTTTAAACACGGCGAGTATATTCTTTTGAAAAATCTGTTTTAGCCTTTGCAGATTTATAGGTATTTATAAACCCATCATAACTAACTTCTGCCTTGATCTTTTTAGCCTTTTCTTTATTCATCACCCAGAAATAACTCTCTAGGGCATCGTGCAATGTCTTACCGTTATCAAATGGTGTAAATCTGTTATTATCTTTTCCTTTAATACCCATTTCGCGAAACATCTCTAACATATAAGAGCGTTGTAAATTCAGCATCGTACGAAGGGTCATAATATCCTCTGTAGTATCATCTAAAGTATCTTTTGCCTCATAGTTTAAAATAGCACTACGGATCGCTTGACAATGTGCTACTAAATCAGGATAGATAAGGGCTTTTTCAAGGTTCACATTAAAACCAACATGGTAGATACAACCACTAAAGCGATCAATGAGCGAAGCGTCTTGTTTACTATTTCCTACATACTGTTTACTAAAACCTTTTCCTGTGGTATTTCCCGTAGCGATACATCCAAAATGCGGATGCTTTACAATCGCCTCATTCAGTCCATTAAAAATAACAGCTTGCGCGCTTGCGCTTTTTGCTAATGCATCATTGAGCAAACTTGCGGTATTAGCATCAAGCTTTGGCATTTCATCTAGGATGAGTATTTTTCCGTCTCTCCATGCCTCAATAAGCGCTCCTTCTTTATAGCCTGTCATGGTCTGACCACCTTTAATCTCTGTGGGCGAAGTCCACTGACTGCAATTAATAGTCACATAAGGAAGTTCTTTCTTATCGCGCTCATGTCTACCAAAAAGAGAATAGCTTACTTT
>CAKZKZ010000382.1 GCA_937124495.1 uncultured Dokdonia sp.
GGTATTGAGCAATGCATAATGTCCGTTGCCTTTTCCTTCTTGCTCTAACCCAATCACACTTCCTTTTCCAGCACGTTCTATGAGTTGTTGTGAAATTTCCATTTGCTCACGACAATCGCACTCTATACTATTAAAATGATGTGCAAAAATGCACGATGAATGCACGCGACACAGCACTTCTTCTCCATCTTTCACATCGCCCATTACCAGCGCATGCGACTCTTTAATCCCGTCATAAAAGAGGATTTCTCTATATGCTCCGTATTTGGTTTTTATCGTTCCTTCGGCGAGTTGTACAATCATCGATATCAAAAATATTTCTTATTCGCCATAAAATTACAGCTATTCGACCAGATCAGATCTATCGTCGACTAAAAAGGCGTTGCCGAAGACGAATTTATGTATCTACGTTTATCCCGTTTCTTCTTGTTCAAATCACCGATTGGTCTACTTTTTAAAACACGCACCAGCCTTTGCTTCATCTTTGGAGTATCAATTAGAAATCGTATAGTCATGAAAAAATTCAAACTCAATAAAATCGGTCGTCGTTTTTGGAGAACCATATGTGTCTTATTCGCCTTGTTTGTCATTTGGAATATCTACTATTTTTCAACCTTGACACGCTTTCGCGAAAGCGCACCCATCACCACCACCGTTAGTGATCCTACATACAAACTCCCCATAGAGGAAGCTACTACCGTACTAAATGCCATAGGTGAAGACAAGAAATTACCTTCTTTTTCTATAGCAGTAGGACATCGATCGAAACTGATTTGGTCTGCAGCCGTGGGGTATCAAGATATGGATGCAGGGATTGCCGCGACTCCCAAAACGCAATATCGCATCGGAAGCACTTCAAAAGCTGTTACCACAACAGGGGTTGCGCGCGCGGTAGATGCTCATAAAATTAATCTAAACACCATCATAGGAGATACGATTACCAACTGGACAAAAAAGAAATGGGGTTTTAGTATGCAACAACTACTGAGTCATACTGCTGGTATGGGTAATTATAAAGATTTTGGGTATGATGCTGCAAAATATACGATATGTAATTGTCACGAATTTGCCACTGCCGCTGAAGGATTAAACGTGTTTGACCAATATGATCTTATTTTCGAGCCAGGCACTTCGTTTGCCTATTCGACATTTGATATAAACCTTGCCAGTGTGGTACTTGAACAAGCCGTGAGTACTCCTTTTCTGAAATATATGGAAACAAACGTATTTCAACCTTTAGGAATGAAAGATACCTACGGTGACCACAACCGACCAAAAACGGAGCATTTTGCTACTTTTTATGAAACTAGGGATGGGTACTATCGTGAGTATCGAAATTTTGAGCAAGTATATGATATCAATTTAAGCTATAAATGGGCCGGCGGTGGTTTTATCTCTACCCCTACCGATCTTGTAAAAATGGGAAATGCCTATCTCAAAGATGATTTTTTTATAAGTCACGAGACTAAAAGAAAATTCTGGACTCCTATGAAGTTGGATAATGGCGAAGTGAATGAACAACTATATGCTTTGGGATGGCGCTCTTATTTAGACTATAAAAATTCAACATTATTAGGAGATGAAACCCCTATATGGATGGTACATCACGGAGGAGTGAGTAAAGGGTCTCAAAATTTTTTAGTGTTATTTCCTAACTATGACCTTGTGATTGATGCTTCTATTAATACCAATGTAGAAAATTTTGGAACCTTCTCTAATGAAGTGTACAAAATCGCTCATGCATTTCTTAAAACGATGGAGAAAAAAGAAACCGCATTGTATCAAGAAATCAAAATGATCACTGAAAATAAAGATCTATAAAATGAAAACTTCCATATTCTTTTTGTGTATTCTCTATTTTCTATCAATCAATAGCTGTCTTTATGGTCAATCCTATACACAACAATTACAGAAAGACATAGATGCTATTATATCTAAAAAAATGAAACAATATGATATCCCTGGTCTTTCTATAGGTGTTGTTTCTCAGGGTGCTATTGCATATACTAAAGGGTATGGAATACGAAGTATAGACACTAAAAATCCTGTTACAGAAAACACTGTATTTCATACGGCTTCTATCAGTAAGTTATTTACAGCCATGGCTATTATAGATCTTGAACAAAAAGGATGTCTACATCTTGATAATACACTTTTAAATATTGCTCCAGAATTGAAATCTGAAGATATGCGTATTCATACAATTACCATACGGCAATTGCTCAATCACACATCTAGTTTGGGTGATATCACAAACTATCATTGGAGTACTCATAATCAATCTGATGATAGTCTTAAGAAGTATCTACTCTCATTACACTTAAAGAGTAAACAAAGCCCTTCTACCACATACTCATATAGCAATTTGGGGTATAATTTATTAGGATACATTATAGAGAAAGTAACTAATCAACCTTTTGAAGGGTATATGCAAAACGAAATTTTGAATACGATCGGAATGTCAAATAGTGATTATAGATATTTTAATATTCCTGATAACTTACGCACGTCTCCTCACACTAAAAATTAGTTGAACAAGATATCTATTAGAGAACACTATCCGTATACTAGAGAGCATGCGCCAAGCAGCACCTTAAATGCTTCGGCAAAAGATTTAAGTGTATGGATGGTCTACTTTTTAAATAGCCTACAAGGTTCTTCAAGAGCAGCATACCAAAACATGATAACACCTTCTTTTAGTCCGTATCCATACATTGGCCTTGGATTTCAATTGTACGATGTTCATTCAAAAAAAGCAATAGGTCATTATGGAGGTGATAAAGGGTTTAGAAGTTTTTTAATGATGATTCCAGAACAAAATATAGGCATTGTTCTTCTCGCAAATTGCGATTATAATGAAGATTTTAGGCAAGAGATTGTATATGAAATTGCCTCATTAATAATACGCTAATCCTTCTATTTCTAAGTAAAATCCCGTATAAATACGCTCCTATTTTAAGTGGTTTATACATACTTTGGTTTTCATAAAAACGAATCTGTATGAAAATTACAATCACAAACAAATCTGCTGTTACAAACGCTAGCAACATCTTCGTTATGTTAACGGGAAATAGTTTTAAAGGAAGTGGCATTACAAAAGATACATCTACTCCTTTATCTTCATTGACAAATAATTCTTTTGAAGTCTCTCAAATTGATAGTGGACGTTTATACATCTCTTATTATACCAAATTACCAGCGCATCCAGTGCCTACTTCTGACAATTATTATGGATATATAGAACTAACTATAGGGGCTGATAATATACTATGGACTGATCTCTCATCAGTAGATGTGTTTGGTGTTCCTATGTCTATGAAATTAGGAGCTACTAAATTAGGGTATTCAAAATCACATAATATCATTGTTCAAGAAATAGCAACGGCTTTAGGAGGAACAAATGGTACGGCCGTGCAACGTAAAAATGGAAAGGGAAACACAAAAGTAGTGGGAGCTAATGTTCTCTATATGAATCAACCATCTTATGATTCTTACTTGAAACTATTGAAAGGAAAATCCCTGACTATAAAAAGCTTGCCAACAAGTCCATTAAAATATAATTTTACAGGAACATTTGATAGTAAAGGAGGAGTCTCTTTAGCTTCAACATCACCAAAGCTCACTTTTGAAATCCCTGCTGCCGATTTAACTAATAAAACAATGTATTTGAGTAACGGAGATTGTAAATATAATGGAGTCACAAGAAATGCCATGAGCCCAAATGATACCTGCGCCGCTGTGTATAGAGATGTTATGGTAGGCATTAATGAAGGCTACTTCTCAGCTACTGGGAAAAACGATAGTTCGCTGTTTCCGACAATGACTCCTTTTGCAAGCGGACATGGAAATGCGTATGCGAAAGTCATTCATGAAGGATCTGACTCTTATGGATATCCATTTTCTGATTTGAATTTGAAGACATTAATTAAAGTACCTGTGACTGCTACTTCAACCTTAGCACTTACCATTCTGGCTGATGACGCAACAAGTTAAAACTTTACACATACTGTAAGATAGAAAACAAAGAAAAAGAATAGTGAACTTTGTTCGCTATTCTTAATTTAACATGGAAGAGACTTAGCTTTTGAAGCTTCGCCTTAACAAGTCCAGTAAATTCAACAGCAATTTTAAGGTTCACAACCCAAATACACTATAGGGAAAATTGGCCCTGTTTCTCCAGGGAAAGACAAATCCAGAAGTGTTCCATTTCCTGCATCAGTACCATCATCACAATTTACATTTGCACCTCTAAGTATTGCTCCTGTTAAATTATTTTCAAAAAGACCTATACAAGTACAATCATCATCAGAACAACTAATAAAAAAAATAACAAGGAATAAAGTAATAAAACGCTTCATAAATGAAATATTTTAATTTAAAAAGAATAGTTATTTACTCCTATATAATTTATATGCATGATAAGCACCTAATAGGAACATAACGATTACAGCAATTTTTATAATAGTAAAAATCATAAACCAAAAGTAATAAAACTTAAACCTACAGTTGTTTATTGAGGACTTTACTAACAATCGAGTATACCAATCAATGCAACATAAAACCCTCCCCAATTAATTATTTGCCATAATAAACTAACATACAACCTGAAGATGGAAAGTCCTAATGCATACTAGGAGTTAATCACACACCTCTGCATCTAATGCAATAAATTTCGTGCCCTCTAAAACGGGATATCCTTCTGAATCTAGGGTAAGCGTATATTCTATTTCTTTCCCATTATCAAAATTCAAAGTGAGATAGGAATCATTATGCACAGAATAAATGGTATAATTCCCACGACTATCCTCATTACTATTTGCATAGCCAAATCCTCCTGGTCCGTCAAAAGAAACGTTACTATCAAAGTAAAAAGTGAAGGTACCGTTGGGGCATAAGGTAATGATTCGAGTTTCTCTAGTTCCATTTATACCTCCTCTGGTATCTCGGTAGG
This sequence comes from uncultured Dokdonia sp., assembly GCA_937124495.1. GTDB lineage: Bacteria > Bacteroidota > Bacteroidia > Flavobacteriales > Flavobacteriaceae > Dokdonia. The sequence goes on from CAKZKZ010000382.1 coordinate 4,952, forward strand.
TGAGTTTTTTACCAACTAATCGTTCTTGCCATTGTTTTGTAATAGCGGGGGCTTTAGGTGTGAGGAGTTTTACTGGTTTTGCTAGTTGATTTGCTGCATTGATATGAGCATCACTAAAAACACCTGTCTCTGTAAGGATTATGATACTCATTCCTTTTCCTTGACCATCTATCAAACCAACCGCATACGCTTTGACTTTTGTACTATACTCATAGGTTCCTTTATAATACCCCTCAGCTCTTTTGGAATTAATAGTTTTAAAAGTACCATCGGTTGTAAAGTTAAATCCGTCAGCTTGGATTCCTTTTTGTGCCGTTGCAATAAGCGATTGAATGGTTGTTGCGGGATTTTCCATTAAAATCATCATTCCTGGAATGGTGGTATGACCTAAGACCAAGTATTCTCCTTGAATGTCTCCTGTCCAACCTGCAGGTACCGTAAATGAAAGTCCAAAATCTTCTAGCGAAACCTGTTCTTGCGCTTTGATTTCTAGTTGAAGAAAAAATAGTAATACGATAAGTAATGAGCGTTTTATAATCATCTTCTAAGGGTTTAAGTGATCTCTATAGAGAGGATTGCAGCCTTATAAATGTACTTAAAAACCTATAATTATCATCGCATGAAAAAGATATGAAAAAAATATTCCTCATATTTGCACCTGAAATTTAAAATATAAAGTAACCTATGAGTTTATTTCACGTACATATCACGGACGCCATTTTTGGGGTTAGGAAACCAATTTTTAGGTAGAAAACTTTAAGAGATATCACAACAAAGCGTCCATCACAATGGACGCTTTTTTTGTTTTACATTATTTTTTAGGCAAGATTCCAAAAAAATAATATCCTATCTCAAAAAAGTTTCTGCTTCCGCCGTTTTTCTATGATTAGAGTTAAAACGAAGGAAATCAAAAAGTTGTAGTCCTGTATGTATTTTCGCGAAAGCGAACAGGGAATTCTTTGCTCTATATTTATCGTAATCAATTGATTATCAATAAAATAAATTCAAATTTTATTTGCACAATTCAAAAAAGGAATTCATCTTTGCATCGCAATTGTAACAAAAACGAATTGTTTAATCCAATACTATTTACAAATTATAAATAGTATCAATAATAATCGAAGTATATATGTTTATATCAAAAAACACATACGATATCCTAAAAAACGTAAACGCTACGGGATATCTTCTTCGAGACTTCTACACCGTATAGCTTTATCGCAAAGCAACACTCTGAGGTCCGAAGTACAAAAAACGTTTCGGGCTTTTTTTATGTCTTTTCACTAGCAATGGAAAGCACATCACGGAGTTAATACCGAATAAATTTTAAAATTCATCCGGTATACCATTTCCCAGAAACCAATAATAATTTAAAATTAATTCTTATGAAACCTAAAAACCTTATTCCATAAGATTCTAGAATTGCCAGGCATATTCCGGAATCGAAAATCAAAAAAGTACATATATCACCAGATATATCTGGTACAAAACATACTGATTTATGAAACCGGCACATATCAAATGCCAGCGATTAAAAGAAGTACGCCGTATATGGAAACGACAATTAGAAATATCTAAAGAACAACGTGCTTTAGGACATAGAAAATTAGAAGTTCCCATACGACACGGATGGTATAAAGAATTTGTCGTCACAAAAAAGATAGGACGCTACAAACATCAGAGCGCTATGCTAGAAGTCATAGAAGTTCTAGAGAAATACGATTGGGGAAGAACCAAAGAAGAAGCTGCCAAAAGATGGAACGCAAGAACCTCTCAGCATCTTATTGTCAAAGATATCCCTACGTTAAGTAAGCGTCAATTCAATAAATTAAGTGACAAAGCAAAGGCCATTTGTGTTCCTTTTAAGTTTTACCAATGTAAGCATAGAACTAGAACACGCTTTTATGTAAAGCTTCCCAAGGGTACATACCGTATTAAGTTTACGCGCGCTTACATTACTCATAGACGTAAT
>CAKZKZ010000383.1 GCA_937124495.1 uncultured Dokdonia sp.
ATGGATTTGTAAAATAATCATTAGGAATATCTGTTTGAGTAAAACAAAAAACTGTCGAAAATAAATATAATATAGATGTTATTATTCCCCTTTTAACCATAGACTGCTAATGTATATAAACCTTTTCTAAATTAAAACTCACTAATGTCTGTTTTAGTATGGATGTATCCGCTTTCGCGAAAGCGGACACAGAAACAGTAGTCGTTATTATTAAAAATATAGTTTATCAAACTTGAATCACACCTAGATTAAATGCTTTTTCGATAGGCGCATGATCTGCCGCTTCTATCCCCATAGAAATCCATTTTCTAGTATCTCTAGGGTCTATCACACCATCTGTCCAGATACGTGAAGCAGCATAATATGGAGAGATTTGCTCATCGTAGCGCGCTTTAATTCGATCATAAAGTTCTTTTTCTACTTCAGGGGTAATTTCTTTTCCTTGCTTTTTAAGTGAAGCCGTTTCTATTTGTAATAATACTTTGGCAGCAGAGTTTCCACTCATCACCGCTAGATTTGCACTTGGCCATGCAGCAATTAATCGAGGATCATATGCTTTACCACACATCGCATAGTTTCCAGCTCCATAAGAATTCCCAATAATAATGGTGAATTTAGGAACCACACTATTTGACACTGCATTCACCATCTTGGCGCCGTCTTTTATAATACCACCATGTTCGCTCTTACTTCCTACCATAAAACCAGTCACATCCTGTAAGAATACCAACGGAATTTTCTTCTGGTTACAGTTTGCTATAAAACGTGTGGCTTTATCGGCACTATCAGAATAGATCACACCACCAAATTGCATTTCGCCTTTTTTCGTTTTTACAAGTTTACGTTGGTTAGCAACAATACCTACTGCCCAACCATCGATGCGTGCATATCCCGTAAGGATACTTTGTCCGTATCCTTCTTTATATTCATCAAACTCAGAGTCATCTACAATACGTTTTATAATTTCTCGCATATCATATTGATCGGCTCTTGAAGCTGGGAGGATTCCAAATAGCTCTTCTGGATTTTCTTTGGGTAATGCTGCTTCTGTACGATTGTATCCTGCTTTTGTGTAATCGCCAATTTTATCCATCAATTTTTTAATGGTGTCCAAAGCGTCTTTATCGTCTTTTGATTTATAATCTGTAACGCCACTTATTTCGCAGTGTGTGGTAGCACCTCCAAGTGTTTCATTATCTATACTTTCTCCAATGGCAGCTTTCACCAGGTAACTTCCCGCTAGAAAAATACTTCCAGTTTTGTCTACAATCAGTGCTTCGTCACTCATAATAGGTAGATATGCTCCACCTGCAACACAACTACCCATCACCGCAGAAATTTGGGTGATTCCCATGCTACTCATCACGGCATTGTTTCTAAAAATACGGCCAAAGTGTTCTTTATCAGGAAAAATCTCGTCTTGCATTGGAAGATACACGCCTGCACTATCTACCAGATAAATGATAGGTAGTTTGTTTTCCATAGCGATTTCTTGTGCACGTAGGTTTTTCTTTCCTGTGATAGGAAACCAGGCACCTGCTTTTACGGTAGCATCATTGGCAACAATGATACATTGCTTACCAGATACATACCCTATTTTAATGACAACCCCTCCGCTAGGACAGCCACCATGTTCTTCATACATGCCTTCTCCAGCAAAAGCACCTATTTCTATACACTTTTTTGGATCATCAACAAGGTACTCTATGCGTTCTCTAGCCGTAAGTTTTCCTTTAGCTTGGTGTTTTTCAATACGTTTTTTACCACCACCTAATTTTGCTTTTGCTAGCTTTCTTTTTAAATCTGAAAGTAAGAGTTTATTATGATCTTCGTTTTTATTGAATTTTAAATCCATAGTGCAGAAATATGCTGTTTTTGTATCTTAAATATATTAAGATGAATGTTTCAAAAAATGCGTTTCTTTTTATAAAAAAGAGAGTGCCGTTTAATTATTGTTCGAATTTACGAAAATCGTATAGTTTCTCTTTGTTCCATTTATGAAATTTAGCCGATATTTGTATTTATATGCCTTGCGGAGTCAATTGTTTATAGAATTACCTCGTAACGTAAAATTAAAATACAGTCCTCGCTTGGGCTACTTTTGTAATGATACTTGTTGGATTATCTCTTATAGCACTTGGTGCTTTTAGATATGATGATGTTGCTGGCTGGGGCTTTGCTGCAGTTGGTATTGGCTTCTTTGCCATTGCATGGGTGTTTAATGCCCTAAAAGGAAGAGTTTAAGAAATTGAAGTATGCTTCTCGATGCATTTCAGTCACACGCACAACAACACTTTCCCTTTCTAACAGAGAATACTAAATTATTAGCTACCGTAAGCGGAGGGCTGGATAGTACGGTTTTGGTACATCTGTGTGTTGAAGCTGGATTGAATATAGGGATTGCACATTGTAATTTTAACTTACGAGGAGAAGAGAGTGATGCAGATGCACAATTTGTAAAAGAACTTGCTAATCAATATGAACTTCCTTTTTACGAAACCTCTTTTGATACGTCCGCTTACGCGAAAAAACATACGATTTCCACGCAAATGGCAGCGCGTGATTTGAGATACGCTTGGTTTAATGAGCTAGTTACTGCTGAAGCGTATGAGTATATACTGACGGCACATCACAGTAATGATTCAGTGGAAACATTTCTGATTAACGCCACACGTGGCACAGGTATCGAAGGACTTACGGGTATTCCTGCGATTTCGGGGAATGTACTAAGAGTACTGTTGCCTTTTTCGCGAAAGCAAATTCATGAATACGCCACACAACATGACATTTCTTGGAGAGAAGACAGTAGCAATGCATCTGATGCGTATGTGCGTAATGCGATACGTCATCATGTAATTCCTGCATTAGAAGAAATTCGTCCCGATGCTTTAGAACGTTTTAAAGATACGATGGCTTATGTACAAGAAGCTGCTTCTTTATTAGGTACGTACACTAAAGAATTGAAGGAGCGCTATTTTTATCCTTTGAATAGTGTTTCTGGACCTAGTGCTATTTGCTTGAATATTGAGAAGATAAAAGAACATTCGGATATTAAGGAAGTCTTGTATGTGTTGTACAAGGAGTATGGGTTTGTACGAGGAGAAGATGTATATGAATTATTGGATGCACAATCGGGGAAACAACTTTTTTCAGAGACACATCGTTTATTAAAAGATCGAACAACTTTACAATTATATACGTACCGTAAAGAACAAGAAAAGAAAACGACTTCCTATACAATTTCTGAAACGATAGAACAACATCGTGGAGATTATGGTGTTTTGTTTTTTGATAGGGTAGGAGAGATATCAACTGTCTTAAATAATGAAATATACGTGGATGCTTCAAAAGTGAGTTATCCGTTAATTATAAGACGTTGGAAAGAAGGCGATTATTTTTATCCGACAGGGATGGAAGGTAAAAAGAAGTTGAGCAAATATTTTAAAGATGAAAAGCTATCTTTGGTAGCCAAAGAAAACGTTTGGTTATTATGTGACCAAAAAGGAATTGTTTGGATATTGGGACATAGAGCAGATAGAAGGTACAACGCACAAGCAAACACAAAAAAAGGACTTAAAATAACATATTCAATATGATGCGTAAAACGCTTACACTCCTAGGAGTATTTATTCTTACAACAACACTTGCTTTTGCACAAGGTTTTGGTGGTGAACAAGGTTTTGGAAGTGGTAAAGCCTATGATCCTGTAAAATGGTCAGGAGAAGTAGAAAAAATATCAGATACAGAATATATACTTCACTATGATGCCAAAATTCAAAATAAATGGCATATCTATAGTCAGTTTACTCCAGAAGATGGTCCTATTCCTATGCGATTTAAGTTTTTGCCAGAAAATGGAACTACGTATGAATTAGATGGAAAAGCAGAAGAAAGTGCTACGATTCGGGAGTACAGCGACATTTTTGGAGTAGATGAGGTTTTTTGGAAAGATACTGCTCGTATATCTCAGAAAATAATACTTAAAGACAATACTATAAAGCTTATAAAATCTGAAGTGAAATATCAAAGCTGTATAGAAGACGGTGTTTGTATCAATCAAGAGTTTTATTTTGTACACGATTTAAGCCAAGAAAAAACGATTTCATTTTCTAATTATAAAGCTTTTGAAGACTATACAGCCGTTGTAAATACTACTGAAAAAGATACTATTGATGAGGAAGACTCAGAAGATGATAAAGGATTATTAAGTATTTTTCTGATTGCTTTCATATCAGGATTTGCAGTTTTATTAACGCCTTGTGTGTTTCCTATGATTCCTATGACGGTAAGCTTTTTTACCAAACAGAGTAAGGATAGAGCTTCCGGAATTAAAAATGCAGTTATATATGGTATTTCTATTATAGTGATCTATACGGTTTTGGGAACCGTTATATCGATACTCTTCGGATCTAATTTTATGTATGAGTTATCTACAGGGCCTATATTTAATTTCATATTTTTTGTTATCATTTTAGTATTTGCAATTTCCTTTCTAGGTGCTTTTGAGATTATGTTACCTAACTCTTTGGTCAACAAAGTAGATAGTCAGGCGAATAGAGGAGGCTATGTTGGTATATTTTTTATGGCATTGGCACTTGCCATCGTGTCTTTTTCTTGTACATTCCCTATTGCAGGAACGGCACTGGTAGATGCGGCGACAAAAGGAGGTATTGCACCTATTATAAGTATGCTAGGGTTTTCACTAGCAATTGCATTACCCTTTACGCTTTTTGCTATATTTCCAGGATGGCTTAATTCATTACCAAAATCTGGAGGATGGCTTAACTCTGTAAAAGTATTTTTAGGATTTTTAGAACTAGCTTTTGCTTTTAAGTTTTTATCAAATGTAGACCTAGTATTAGATTGGCACTTCTTAAGTAGAGAAGTATTTATAGCGATTTGGATTGCTATTTTTGGATCACTTGCCTTGTATCTTTTTGGTAAAATCAAATTACCTCACGACTCAGATTTAAAACACATATCTGTTGGTAGATTATTATTAGGGTTGACCACTTTAGCTTTCACTATTTCTTTAATTCCAGGGCTTTGGGGAGCACCGTTACAATTGATAAGCGGATTCCCACCACCACAGCATTCCCATAGTGAATCGCCATTTGGAGTAGGATATACCAATAGCACTACTTCGACAACCAATGGCGATCTTTTGCCAGAAGGAGCTTCATACGGGCCTCATAAGATTATAAGTTTTAAAGATTATGAGACAGGTCTTGCGTATGCAAAAAAGGTAAATAAAACGGCAATGATTGATTTTACAGGGGTGACCTGTCAAAACTGTAGAAAGATGGAAGAACGTGTCTGGGTAGAGCCTACTATTCTTAATATGCTTAATCAAGATATTGTATTAATTTCTCTCTATGCAGATGACCCTAAAGACCTTCCTAAAAGTGAACAATATGTGTCAGATGTTACAGGAAATAGAGTAAAAACGTATGGTCAGAAATGGTTAGAGTTTCAACAGGTTACTTATGGAACGAATGCACAACCCTATTATGTGCTCATAGATCATGATGGTTCTAGTTTAAATAAACCTGTAGCGTATACACCAGATATAGAGGAATACGAAGCTTGGCTTAAAGAAGGTATAACACGATTTAATAATAACTAATTTATGATGAAGAAACTATTAGTAGTACTGCTTGTTTTTGCTTTCGCGAAAGCGTACACACAAGAAACCTACGATGTAAAAGCACATTACGATAAGCAAGAAGTTGATATTGTAATGCGTGATGGGGTTAAATTACATACAACTATATATTCTCCTAAGGATACGTCTAAAACCTATCCTATGATCATGCAACGTACTCCTTATAGTAGTCGTCCGTATGGGGAAGATCAATTCCGTTCTAAAATAGGACCGAATAAATATATGATGGAAGAAGGATATATTATTTTGTATCAAGATGTGCGTGGCCGATGGATGAGTGAAGGGAAATATGATAATATGCGTGCGTATATCCCAAACAAAAAAGGGAAAGAAGTAGATGAGGCTAGTGATACCTATGATACGATAGATTGGCTTGTTAAGAATATAGATAATAATAATGGGAATGTAGGAACTTGGGGAATATCGTACCCAGGGTTTTATGCTACCTATTCACTATTGAGTGAGCATCCAGCTTTAAAAGCAAGCTCACCACAAGCGTGTATCGGGGATTTCTTTTTTGATGATTTTCATCATAATGGCGCTTATTTGTTAAGTTATTGGAGAGCTACCGCTTTATTTGGATATCAGAAAGAAGGACCTACAGATAAGGCTTGGTATGAGTTTCCAAAACTAGATAGTGATGATCAGTTTGATTTTTTCTTAAAAACAGGACCTTTGTCAAATCTAGATGCGTACTATGATGAGACCAACGAATTTTGGACACAATTAAAAGAGCACCCTAATTATGATGAATTTTGGCAATCAAGAGGGCTCATACAGCATTTAAAAGATATCAAACCAGCGGTGATGACCGTAGGAGGGCTTTTTGATGCAGAAGATTTATACGGCCCTTGGGAAACGTATAAAAATATAGAGAAACGAAGTAATAATTATAATACAGTTGTTTTTGGACCTTGGAGTCATGGGGATTGGGCACGTACTAAAAAGAGACAAGCAGTAGGGAATGTGTATTTTGGAGATGATATTTCTGATTATTTTCAAAAAGAATTGGAAACTAAATTCTTTAATCACTTCCTAAAAGGAATGGGAGGTAATGAAACTGCGTTACCAGAAGCACATATATTTGATACAGGAACCAAAGAATGGAAGTCATTTGATGTATGGCCCCCTAAAGCAACTATGAATGCTACTTTTTATCTGGATGACAATAATAGACTTTCTGGAAGCCCGTCTACAAAGAATGGTGCGGAAACTTTTGTAAGTGATCCAGCTAATCCAGTACCGTATGCAGAAGGG
>CAKZKZ010000384.1 GCA_937124495.1 uncultured Dokdonia sp.
CCATTTTCTTGATCCTCTCGAGGAAGTTCTGTCCATTTCGGCTTTTCTCGTGATCCTGGAATAAGATCTGTCTCAGGATTAATTCCCATAGTTGGTGATACAGAAAGATATTGTTGTTCCCAGAGATTGGCAATGTGGGGAGCTTTGTCTTCCCCAGACTCTGTTATATTACCAGTTAAGTGGATGGTCGTACCGTGTGGAATGACCCCAGAACGAGAGATGTGATATGGGGGTATAAACTGAGGGCCCAATTCACCTGGCCCCATTACAGGCTCAGCACCGTCTGTTTTCACTGATTCTGCATCTGAGGTATGCTTGAACATATTCGGCGGATTTTGATAAGGGCTTTTTGGGTCCCACGGCATCTGGTGGTCGCCCAGCCAAAGATACATTCCATCCTCAAAATGTTGAAGGTCGTTATCATTGTCTATAATGGCAGTTTCGTACTTAACGGCAGCGTTAAACTGCTCATTGGACCCTGCACGGTTACGAACAGGTGCATTGACTTGAGTAAACTTAAGTTGTTCCCTGTACTCCTGAGATTTGAAGTGAAAGACACCAAAGACGGTCTCTGAAGAGGTGCCTGGTGAAGGCATTGGAGTAGTGTGAAGCCCTGTAGGTCCCCCTTTCCAGTTAACCCAAGTGCCATGGAGTTTTGACAAGATCCCGAACTGTGCCCCATCGTAAGCTCCTCCTTTCGGGAGGCCTGGCTCCCATTCTCTGTATGGTTTTACCGAAGATTTTTGTGGTTGTTTCATAATAACTTAGTTTATAATGTTAATACTCTTTTTGTTTTATTCTGGACAGATAAATGGATATTCTTTATCATCGATTAACTTTTCAATATTGAAGAAATCATTTAAAACCGATTCTGCAGTACAGAAAGCACCCTCTACCCAAGCTTGATCATTAGAATATGTGGATCCAACAATAAAAATATTGCTGTCTTTATCTTTTACTAAAGTCGATGGTTTACGTATTTTTTGCTGTACATCTCCAATATTATAATGAGAATAATAGGCATGATATCCTGCCTTAAATGGAGGTAAAGACCAATCCATATATTTGGTTTCTAAAGGCTCTGGAACTGATGCATAACCAGCTTGAGAACCAAAATGCAAACTAGCCAATTGCTGACGTAGCATTTTTACCATGATGGCAGGAGCTTTACGAGGCCCCTCTAATGGTTGCGTATCCCTAGATTCCGCCACTGTACGTTCACGATTTGGTCCTATTTCTAAAGCTTTCCAGAACGTTGTATAACGGATATCGTCATAACTTGCTAGAATTCCGTAGATTTTCTCACCTTTTTTGTCACGTGCATTATCTCCAAAATAAACAACTTGTCTAATAGGCATGTCTGTAGCACTTGGCCCAATAGTATCTACATGCGCTATCCCTGTAATTTGTTGCTTTTCTTTATAACTCAAACTAGCCTGAACAATAGTTTCTGCAGCGTTTAAAAAACCGGCTTCTGTTGTGTAGGTTGTATCTATAAGTGACGTCACAGAATTATCGTAAGCTTTACCTTGCTTTTCTGCTTTTAACTTTGCTTGTGCAGCTTCTGAAGCAGCTTTTTCTATTGCTTTTAAGTATTTAGTAGGGAATTTATCTTTTTTAAGTGCTTTAACACCTTCTTGCGTTAAAAAGTAACTATTCAACTTTGCCGGATATTTTGCAGGTGAAGGAATATCATCTCTCCACCAAGGAGAATCAAAGAACATCCCGATTTTATAAGAAGGTTGCATGAGAACAGATTCTAAATACAATTGTACCTTGTCTTCATTTAACACATCAAAATCACCTCTTTTTTTATTCATGTAACGTGTTGCTTGTGCAACTAATTCTATAGCATATCTTCCCATTGCTAAAAATGCTGCATCACATGTTTTTGCATTCAATTCCTTATTTGGATTCTTTCTACTTGCAGTGGTATAATGAATTACATTTTTATTTTCTAAAATAGAACGCAATCTTGTATTTGGATAATATTCAAAACAGATCCCCTTCTCTTCTGCAAGTTTTACAACTTCTTGAAAAAGTGTAGAGAAAATACCAGAATAACCAATGGTTAGTGTTTTATATAGCGTTCCAGGTGTAAACTCGTTATTTACTTCAAACGATTGTGCAGAGTTACTATTTACTACATTGGAAGAATACCCATTACCATCTGCTAAATAACTAAACCCTTCTTGTCCTAAGACATCATAGGCTAAATTCCAATACCCAATGTCTTTTAATTTTTGTCCTTTTTTAAAGATAGATTCATCTCCCAAGTCTTCTGTAATCTTTCCTTCTTCATAAAATGTACACCACTCATTTCTTGTTGGCGGTAATGCATCTTCAGAAACGTTAATTCCTACACCTTCAATTTTAGTAAAACCGTCGTCTGGTCCAGAATCTGCTCCGTAATTATTTACATTATAAGGAGCAGGATTACTAGCATCAATATCTGAGGTATACATGCTCTTTGCTCTTAACGATAAAAGCGGATCACTAGCTTCATTAAAAGGGACTGAATATTTTTCTAAACCAATTTCGCTAATCGTTTTGGTGACTAATCGATGTCCTGGATTATTACCATCATTGGGGTTTGGATTGTTTTTTGTTTTTTTATAATCCCAAGCAGAATAACGCATGCCGCCTAATTCTAAATAAGAAGCATCAGGATTGTCTTTATAATGCCATGTACAGACTCTAGCACCCGCTTCTCGAGTTCCTTTTTCTTCTTTTGAAAATTCATATTTACCCCAATCGTATAATTCTAGAATATCTCCTTCTTCTAAAATTTTCGATGTGTCTTTAGAGTTTGCTGGTTTTCCTTGAAGTAATCTCCATGCTGTATATAAGCCAGCGGCTCCTGCGCCAAAAATTGAATAGGTCTTGTTTTCCATTTTTTTAGTTGTTACAATTCATTATTTGTGTTGTTAAATTTTTCATTTGCCCTGCTAAATCTTTTTCAGGAATTATGATTTCTACTAAAGTTGGTTTGTTAGTTTCTGTTGTTAGAAGGATTTCTAATACGTTATTTAATTCCTTTATATTACTTGCTTGATGCCCATTAGCTCCATAAGCTTTCGCTAAAGCCATATAATCCCATTTAGGTAAATTATCAAATTCATCAAATGTATCATCTGGACAAAAAGCATCTACATCAACAAAAACTTGTTCTATGGCGTATACTTGATTGCTCATTACAAAAATGATACTATTCACATCGTATTTTGCCAAGGTGGAAAGGGATTGACAGATCATCATAAACCCACCATCACCAGCAATTGTCCAGGATTGTTTTTTACTTCCTAATTGTGCCCCTAATGCGGCACCAGTTTCATAACCAATACATTGCCACGCAGCAGAACTGATGAAACTGTTTTCTTTCATTCCATATATATTTGTAGCCACATACATAGCAGAACTCACACCAAAAGTGAGGTTAATATCACCCCATAAGTTGTTATCTTCTATATGCTTAATAGTGTATTGAAAAAAACGATTATAGGTGATAACATCAGGATTGTCATTGTATTTTGGATCTGAAGAAGAACTCCAAGGTTCTGGATATTTGGGTTGTTCGGGTGCTTTATTTTTTAATGGATAGGATGTACTGTTTTCAAAACGTAGTAATAAAGCTTCCATAAAACCTTTCATGGTTACGTTTTTATAGGTAAAATATCCAGCCCTAATTTCTGTGGTTGTAGCCATTACCATATCTGAATATTTATTTTCAATAAACCATAAATAATCATCTGTAATGAGGGTTCCTAGGGTTAAAAAACAATCTGATGCCTTGACATAATTTGTGACATTAGCTATAGATGCAGCATCTGAGTATGTCCCAATAAACTTATCGCCTTCTTCATCCAGTACCGTTTTACCAAGTGATGTTGTCGTATATACAAATCCACTGGCGTCTATTATTTTTTGAAGTAGGTCTGATAATCCATGTCGTAAAACTTCTACACCAGCAAAAATCATAGGATGTTTTGCAGCTGTTAACTGTGTCCATGCTTGCTCTACAGCATTTTCTAACGCGTCTTTTTTACTCTTTTTAACTCTAGGCTTTAATTTCTTTTTTGAAGGGCGTTTACAAGGTTCTTTCCAAACCTCACTATAACATGCTATGTAAACAGGTTTTTTATGTGTAATTGCAGCAATGAGTAAATTATCAATCTTTTTAGCTG
>CAKZKZ010000385.1 GCA_937124495.1 uncultured Dokdonia sp.
CACTTTTTTGAAGGCATTATGAAAGCTCGATTTAGACTTAAATCCTGTTTCTAATGCAATAGAAAGTATCGTGTATTTATCAAACTCTGGATCTAGCAATAATTGTTTTGCAAGACCTATACGTTGCTGATTTATATAATCTGTAAAACTATAATTAGAATGATTATTCACAATCTGTGATAAATAATTTGCACTTATATTTAGTTTAGCTGCTGTATAATCAAGAGATAATTGTGGATTGAGATATAATTTTTCTTCTATAATAAGTTTTTCAAAATTTGCATAGAGGTCACTATTTGTTTTCTTTTTTTCTGAAGTTAGGTTTTCTAAAACTTGCGGTTGTATAAAGGACTTTTTTTCAAGCTTAGTAATTTTTTTTCTAATAACTTTTTGTTCTTTAAAAAGCTTAGCTCTAAAAATAGCGGCGTATGCAATCCAATATATTAAGAAAGATATGGTAATCCAGAGTGGATAATATTTATAAAATCCTGGTAAAGAGATGTAGTGATTTCCTAAAAGTAAAAATATAATAGTTGCTATGGCTGTAATTAAGGTGATTTTTAACCACTTTGTTTTGATACTTACTTGAGTGTATTTTTTGTTTTTTACATTTCTTTCGTAAAGGTATATCTCTCTGAAAATGAGTGTTAAGAAAAGGATGTTTAATAATAGAAGGACAATTCCCAAGTAAGAATTGAATGTTCTTTTATAAACGTCCTCCCCATGATAGATAGTGTAAAATATATACCTTGATATAGTTACTATGCAAAAAGGGGTAAGTACAAGGACTATTCTTTTAAATGTAATTTGTTTTTGGAGATATGCCCGTACAAAGAGGTAGAAAAATGGTCCCACAAACATTTCAAATAAGAAATAAGATTTTGTTAAAACGGGAGAATTCGTTAATATTTTTACATCATATAACCAATATTGTGAATTACTAAGAGATAATGCAAGTACTGTAAGTGCTAAAAAAATATGCAGTTTTGTATTGTATTTCTTTTGAAAAAAAATATAAAAACTAAAAATAAATCCATGAATAACACCAAAAGCGATGATGCTATTAAAAATATTAAAATGAAATTCGTCCATCAAGATTTAGAGAATTATATAAAGTATGAATTCAATTGATCACACAATATAATATAAAACGTATGACTATATTTTATTCTTTTTTTTAAATGGTCTTTAGAACATAAAAACGATACATATTGTTAGTTTAACGAGGGTTTAAAACTAAAAATGAAATATAAGGAACACGATCATTTCTTTTTGTAAGATGGATTGATCAATAGCTATTATTTGTTGATGTACATTGTTATCGCTTTCGTGAAAGCGTACTGTAGTATTTGCTCTTTTAGAATTGTGTATGGTGTCTTACAGGAAATTGCACTGGAATATCTTCTAAAGATTCTCCAAGATTCTGTCGTAAATCAATCTCAATACCTCTTGCAATTGTAGAAATTGGAACATCATTTGCTGTCCCTTCAAATGGATTTTCGCCAGTCCTTCCTATACGTTCCATCGTATGGAAAACCCAAGCAACAATCACATAGAAAGGAATTGTTAACCATACAAAGAGTTTCCCAATCAACGGACTTTTGTCTATAAATTCAGCACCAATTTCAGCAAATTGAGGTACAAGTGCTAATGGTAGCAATAACACAAAAATCCACATAAAGAAATGATTGAGTGTTGCAAAATGCCTTGGATATGGGAAGTTTTTGATACGCTCACTTTTTCCTTGTAACGTAAAGAGTTCTTGTAGTACGCCTTCTAACTCTAAAAATGAAAACTCCCAAATATGACCTTTCTCTTTTAGCTCTTTTAAATGATGTGATTGTAGATATAACAAAGCTGTTTGTTTGTTATTTTTACTCATGACATAGGCATAATCACTATCAGAAATATATGAAAGGATATCTTTCTCTAAGGTGCTATCTTTTTCTGGAGGACGTATATTCCATTCACGATTTGTTTTATGATTGGATGTTGTTTCCCATGGTTTTTGCATACGCATTGCATGACGTAAAGCTGTCATCCAAGCAATATGCCTATAGGTGAGTGCTTTGATTTCTTTTTGGAGTTCTTGATCTGTAACCGATGTTTTTGTATGCTCATTTGTCACCATATCTTGTACATACATACCTAAAGTTCTAGACGTATTTACAATCCCTCCCCATATTTTTCGAGCTTCCCAAATGCGTCCATAAGCTGCATTGTTTTGAAAACCAATTACAAAGGCAACGGCTGTACCAATTAAGGCTAGAGGAGTCCATGGTATTTTTAGCCAAGCAATATCTAGAAAAAAATAAGCTGCAACCCATGCAGTAATAATAATAATAAAGGCAACTGTTTCAAATCGGGTCCACCAGACCATTTGAAATGAAGTGTATGTTTTTTTGATGTACATGTTATAAAGATATGAAATATGAAGGGTACGCTTTCGCGAAAGCCTATATCAGCATATAAATAGTATTAAAAATGAAATCAACTCTTTTTTAGAATATGTCTGTAATCAATCTTTCTTTAGTAAGGAAGTATGCTCTTTGATACTTTTATAAGGCTGTATATAAATTGATGTATGTACTTTTTATTCCGATTTGTGTATGATTTCAATCGCTTTTTCTAATAACTCGTCCTTGCCGTTCTTGATACCATCAATCGTTGGTGTGATTTCTATGTCTGGAATAATACCAATTCTTTGCGTTTCTGTACCATCTGGGTAATACATCCCGTTTCCAGAAATTCTAGTTAATAACCCCCCTGGTAGATATATAGACGAAACGCTTCCATCAGCTCCAGCGGTAGTGCTTCCTATTACCGTCGTATTATTTCCTGCTCTAAATGCCATTGTGGTAAATTCTGCTTGACTCTGTGAAACTTCATTCACCAATATGATCAACTTGCCTTTATATATTTCACTACCATTTCTGATTTTTAGAGGTTCTGTAAACGTGAATTCTCCAGGGATATCTTTATTAAACTTTGCTATTTTAACAAATGAAGTTGGTGAAGAAACGAAATAAGACCCTAATGTATAAGGTACAAATGTAGATGGGTAGTTTCTAATATCTATAATAATCCCTTTTGTATTCTTAAACGTTTCTTTTATGATAGGTATCTCTTCTTTTTTAATATATTCTAATGTGACATACCCAATATTTCCATCAAGAAGCTTATAGGAAGGTTCATCAGTCCATCGATACCATTTCATATTCAAATCGTCTTTTTTATAAAGTGGTAAAATATGCTGACTTTCTTTAGTATTCGAAATGTAGGTAACCGTACTATTTTCTTTCCTAGAGCGTAAAAGATCCTTTGAAATATCTCTCCGTTGAGCAACGTCATTTGAAGCTGGATAATATGGGCTAATACTATCCAGTATAGCAGCTACAGGTTTCCCATTTATATGTGTAATGACATCGCCGATATCAAGTTTGGAAATATCTTTTAATTCAGGATTATAGTAGTCGGTCACTACTAATTGATTTTCTATAAACTGAACTTTAAAAGGAGCATAAAACGTTCCTTTTTTCTTCTCTACATTGTTAAAACCGATGATCGTGGTTGCATGTGTGTCATTGATAGCACTTATAAGCTCCATACAGGCTAATTCATACCCTAATTTATTTTTTGAATGTATAAACTTTGGGATAAATTCTTTTAAAACGTCATTCCAATTTTTATCTGCTATGTTTTTATGAGGAAAATAATAATGAATCATATTCCAATACCTGTAAAGAGACAGTAATTTAAATCCACCATCATCGAAGGACATAGAATAATAATGGTTTTCATTTAAAAATTTTGGATTTCCTGCACCAGCACGACCTATATAAAAGTGCTTTCCTTGAAATCTATTTTGATAGATCTCATGTAGTTTGTTTTTTAATGCAGTTTGGATGTCAAATTCATTGAACCATGCCATGTCTGGTTTTACAACCGCATCTTCCATCACTTCTTTACAGGTTGAGCATGTCTCAATTTCCCCATATTTCTGTATCCAGGTAAGAAGTACTTGATCCCTTTCATTGTTGTTTTTTGCATCTAAATATCTTGGTAGTATGCGAAATAACTCATAATCCCAATTATAATTTCCTGTCCCCACTTCAGGGTGGTGATATTTTAAAAATCCCCAAACTTTACCTAATAAATCTAAATTACTGATGTGCTCTTCTGTAAGTTCAGGGAATTCAATCTTAGAGTCTAAATCAAATTCTTTATCTAAAGCTGCGTTGTCAGGAAGTATTTCTTTTTCTTTTAACGTTTGAATATCCTGACCATCTATGGTTACTATAAAATCATCAAACCATGCTTCGCCTTTACCTGTCATAATTCCTGCTACAATGATTCTTTCAGCATTTTCAGGGTAGGGTAGTGTCACTGAGTATTTTTGCCAATCTTTTGTACCATGGATATGCTGTTTTTCCATATTATCAAAAGCCATTATTTCATTATTCCCATCTATTCTGAGCATAAGTCCGCTAAAGCCTTCTTCAACGTTTTTAATTTTCATATAACCTTCAAGTTTAATAGATGTTCCTTTATAATTAGCAGGAATGTTGTAAGCAATACAGCCAAAAGAATCTTCATTTCCTTTAGACGTTATTTTTGACGCGTACTCTCCAGAATGTACATGAACGCTATCTGCCTCTAAGGTGTAATCTCCCCACTCAAACCAATCTTTAGGGAATTCTAAGGAAGAATCGTAAGTTTCAAAATCTAAATTGAATTTTTTATGTGTCTGAGGGGCACAGCTAATCAAAAGAAATGATGCTATAATTAGAATCGTTTGTTTCATGGTTGCTTTTAACGTGTGAGAAGGTATTTGTATATGATGTGTTGCAAATTTTTTGAAGAAAATTATTTCATAATGTTATTAAAAAT
Organism: uncultured Dokdonia sp.; assembly: GCA_937124495.1. GTDB lineage: Bacteria > Bacteroidota > Bacteroidia > Flavobacteriales > Flavobacteriaceae > Dokdonia. The sequence continues at coordinate 4,891 of CAKZKZ010000385.1, forward strand.
AGCACTTTTTATTGTTGTTATTCTTGCTTTCGCGAAAAGTGCAAGCAGCTCTTTCTCCTTTGATTAACTATTTTCTCTAACACCTATTTATCTAGCTCGTTTTCTAGTTCTACCCATTTCTTTTCAAAAAATAACGTAGTTTTCTTTCCTACACTATCGGTAGCAACGGCTTTTACAAAGCGATCATCATGGCTTTGGTACTTGATACGTAGTTGGCTATATATACTTAATTCGTAATGCGCTCCTACGGGTAATTTAAAAGGGTTATTTTCTACATCATTGGTAAAGACGGATAGTAAAAATAAACGTTGTGATAAGGTATCTGGTTGTGCATACCCAAAGATTCTATGATCTTTTTTCATGTTAGCATTTAGATACAATAACCCATCAGAGACATACGCCTTTGATATTTGATCCCCAGATCTACGCACGCTTTGTGCATGTGCAAGATCAATACTATCAATCATAGAAACGATAAGAGTTTCTTCTTCAATCTTGTCAAGCGTTGTTTGCTTGCAAGAGGTTACGGTAACAAGTATGAAAATAGGGAGGAGGTATATAATTTTTTTCATGGTATGTGTAAATATGTATAAGACTCGTTTAGTGATTTTAAACAATACATTATATACGGAGTGATATGTCGTTAAATTATTAATCCATAAAACGTTCTATAGCAACTGTAGCAACCATCTAAGTCGTGTGCGAATTGTATTAAAAGCTCATACATTGGGACGACCATAAAAATAACAGTAAGGATAGAAGCAACAAATTTAATACCTAAAGAAACCTTTTTAGTCTCAATGTATTCAAGATCAATCGTGTTATAATTAGGGTCCATACTGAACAGGTTTATATTTTAAAATTAGGCATTTATTTTGAGATACATCTACCTAGATTTACTTTAAATTAATGTGCGTCAAATACAAATCCGTATTTAGCAGATTCAATAACTAAAAATATGAGTTTCATTGCTATATAAGTAGATGTTATACCAATACCAAACTGAAAAAGCAAATAGGGCTTATTCTTCACTTGGTATTCTGAGATAATATTTTCGTTTGACGTAAGTTGGAAAATTGGATTTCCAATAAGTTTTTTCCAACCATCTTTATAAACATATTTGATATTATAATCAGTATCATTGATCTTGAAATTATGATTTGTAGTTAAGAAATTCCATTTTTTATGTACTGCGGTATCATCAATAAAAACCGTTTCTTTTCCAATGAAACTTCTTTCAATTAAAACATTTTTGTTTTCAATTTCTATTTCTATGAGTTTCATGTTTTTCGATTTTTTAGATTCATTTGTATGACGCTAAAAAATATTTTTGTTACACATCAACTCTCAGCAGTTGATGTATCATATCTACTATAGTGGTTTGTATATAGAGCCTAGTATTTGAAAATGAGTTCATTACTTCAGTTGAATACAAGGGCGATTTAGTACATACTAGATTGTGTTATTAACATTGAGTAACTATTATGATTGCAAACGTAATTTATTGCTTATTGAATAAGATAACAAAAGAGAACAACGTAAAGAATCTTTGTGAGTAAGGGAGAACTACTAATAAATTTTATAGCTGTAAACAACCATTATTTATTTTAATTCAAGCTTATCAATTCGAGTTCCAATGGTAAATTCTTTCATTTCCGCTTCAAGGTTATTAAAATCTTCTTGTGCTACTTTCCGTATGATTTCCCCACCTTTCAGTAGATAAATCTCATCGCACGTATCTGCTAATGTTGAAAATATATGAGAAGAAATAATAATCGTTTTGTCTAGCTTTTGATACCTTTTTATAATTTCTGTTATCACTAAATTACTTTGTATATCAACACCATTAAAAGGTTCGTCTAGAATAAATACATCATTTTCTTGTAAGAGTATGGCTGTTAGAGCCAATTTCTTTTTCATTCCTGTAGAATATGTCGAAGCATATTGATGTAGTGGTAAATCAAATATGTTTTTGTCTTCAATATTTGATAATTTTATTTGTCTTGCATTGGCAAGTAATTGTATATATTCTTTTCCAGTAATTTTAGAGAAAAAGAACGGTTCCGTTAGTAAAAGACCTAAATGATCTTTTAGTTGATTAAAGTCAGATGAAATAGAGCCTTGATACGTTTCAAGTCCTGAAATACATCTAAATAGGGTTGTCTTTCCTGCTCCATTTTCTCCAACAATTCCATACGTTTTTCCTTTCTTAAACTCTAATTCTATTGTATTAAGAACTTGCTTTTTGCCGTAAAACTTTGATAGTTTTTCAATTTTAATCATGTAAAACGGTGTTTAATTTTTTAATAGACTTAGAATAAAAAAAAGGAATAATAATCAATAGCATGGGAGGAAACATAAAACTCATTGCCATTAGTATTCCTTGTGACATATTCATTTCTTTCGGAAAAGATGAGTATTTAGCAAAAATGATAGCTGTCAAGTATATATAACACAATAGAAAAAAGATAATTATGATATCTATTTCATTAAAAAATGAAATACTTAAAGCTATGATAATGGGTATAACTAAAAGTGTAAAATAGCGTAAACAGGTTTTTGTTTTCTCAAGTAAAAATTCTTTTGGGGATAGATTAAAACTCCAAACAAAATATTCGTTTTCTATTTTGGAATAGTATGAAAAACAAACAATTCCAATGAGCAACATTGAAAAAATTCCCAAATTAAAATTTCCAACAGATATTGAAATATAGGTTAAAAAATAAGCGATTGGAATAACATACCATGTTTTTCTGAAGCCAACTGTAAATTCAAATGGTTTTTTACCAAAAGGTGTTGGAATAGTTACATTCATATTTGTGCTAAAATTGAATAAAGTAATTAAAATCACCAACATATTTAATATTGCTGAACATATAAATTGTTTTTTGTACACTAAAAAAAGAGTAAAAGGAATACAATACATTATGTTTTCTACAATCCTTAATTCCCTGTATTTCTTTTTATTGAATATAGATTTTAAAAAATCATTCCTTTTTGGTTCATTTAATTTTGAAATAAAACTAATTGAAAGTAGGGCGTATATATAATTTGCAAATGTTGTTTTTTCGAATAGATAATTGGAAAATAACAGAAATATAAACGGTAAAAGTGTATACCCAATCAATAACGGAAGTCCGAAATCAATCATTCTCCTGTTTAGCATTTTAAATTGAAGTAGAAAATATTCTTTCATTCGTCACTTTTGTACTAATGGTAAGTAACACTTTTGCGTATGATTCTTAATACAGTTTAAGCACCGAATTTAATAAATAGAAAATGAATAGAAAACTTTAGCAGATTTTGTGAGTAGGGGAGAACTAGTCATTAAGTTTAGAGAGTGTTGGAGTAGTCTTTTTTTATTTGATTTACATGTAGAAATGTTTCCATAGCCAAATCCCAGAGTAATTTGTTATACACATATCGTTAATTTTAAATACTTGTATTCTATCTTTTGGTAGTGGTTTTATTCTCTCTCCTTTCATCATTTGTTTAAGGAGATATGATTTTTCTTTGAACCAACTTTTTTTGTCGTCAGTAGTGTTTGCGAAGATTTTTAAATAGCTCTTATTCTCTTTTAATTCAACTACAATATCCTCAAAAAATCCTTCATCATGATATTCATCTGAATTTTCTTGATCTATCCAACCGTTATCACGTAAAATTTGAATTCCGTTACTTTCATTTGATTTTGGTTTTTCTTCTATCTCATAGTTGATATCAATCAATCCATATTTAGCAATTGTCCCTACTATATTATTGCCTTTTATAGATTTTACTTTAACCTTAAGATTCTCTTCAATTATTAATTTTATTTCTTCTGCGATAACTTCACCTTTTTTTGAAATATCAATTGACATTTCAATTCCAATAAAGTCATTTATTGGATTGTATTTTAATTCAGAATTAATAATTCTTAATATATTAATTTTATTCATTTTCATTATGAGTTAACTTCTTGTAGATTGGTTTATTTTAAATGTATTACAACGTGTTTGTATACGATTTAATAGCGTATCAGTAATTAATTTTGCATGGCGTTGTGATAGATTTAAGTAATGTTTTAAAGTTTTCCAAGATTCCATTTTTCCTTTATTAATTGAAGTTTACTTTTTATAAAACCAAATAAAATTGCTAAACCTATAAATGATGAAATTCTGAAAATGAAGCTGAATACAATTAGTTGAATGCTAATTTGTTTCAAGGAGCCAATTAAGAAGTCAAAAATACTTTGGTCGCTAAAAGCACTATATGAAAGATAACTACTATGCACTGATAAAAAAAGACTAATAGTATCCACATTAATCACTAAGATAATTGATAGTATTAATCGAAAAATAAAAAACTCCCCTATTTTCTTTAGTCTCAATAACTGGAATACTAAAAAACAAACTATAGGTATTAGCCACACATAATACCAGTATTCTCCGAATATATAATCTAAATAATTTGATTTTTCATTTTGATTGTCCAAACCTAAGTAATAAATCAAAGGAGAAATGAGGTGAATAATTAAAAGTATACTACTTAAAAATAAAATGAAGTCTATACCTTTTCTATCTATTACTTTTAATGTTTCACTTTTTTTGTTGAAAAGGAAAATGCAAGATAAAATAAGAGATGATAAGATAAACCCAATCAATAAATCTTGTTTTATGAAGTCATCTAAAAATCGTATTACTTCAATCAATTTTTTGGTTTTGGTTTAATGTGTTATACCATTGTTGTGTAAGATTCGTTGCTTGATCTAAGCATCTAATGTAGCAAATACAAACTGAATAGAAAACTTTAGCAGATTTTGTGAGTAGGGGAGAACTAGCTATTAATCTTATAGGGTATTAGCCATAGTTATTCTATGTTACTGTATTAATCCTAAATGTATTTTTAATCGAATAATTTTTTTTACAGATTGATACACCTGTTTTTTATAAATCGGATTAATTCTCATCTCGTCAAGAATAGAATTGATAGTTTCGATTTCATCAATGGGCATCAATAACATATCATTTCCAGCTTTTGACGCTAGTAAAGGTGCATTATCGATTATAGTAACCGCTTTCATTATATTTAATGCATCTGTTAGTATAAGTCCTTTGAACCCTAATTCATTTTTCAGTAAATCTGTTACGATATTTCTCGAGCAACTAGCAGGTAACCCATTCGTATTGTATTTTTTATTATTGGTTATTGTAATATGAGCCATCATTATTGAGAGAACACCTGCCTCTATTAGCGGAGGGTACACATTTAATTCTTGCAATTCTCCATCTATATAAACCGATTTTTTATGAGTATCTCCTTTTACCAATCCATGACCAGGAAAATGTTTTGCTGTTGCAATAATACCTTGATTTTGCGTGGTTTTTATAAACTGATTACTCAACTCAATAACCTTGTTTTTGTCATTGCCAAAACTTCTATCTTTTATGGCTTCATTTTCTGGACTAATATCTACAACTGGCGCAAAATTTTGATGAAAGCCGATTTCTAATAGTTTATTATTGATAATTGTGGCAACAGAATCTGATTGTTTTTCAGTTCTAATATCAATAGTATTCATTAAAGATTTTGTGCCTTGTAATCTGCCATTAAACAAGCTTGGTTCTGAATCAAAAGAAAATAGTAATGGCAATTGATTTTTAGAAACACTAATTGCATTTAAACTATCAATCATTTTTTTATGAT
>CAKZKZ010000386.1 GCA_937124495.1 uncultured Dokdonia sp.
TACGATGCCTAAAGTGCAGGCTGGTAGTATTATTGAATATAAATACAAAGCGACTAGAGGTACACACTGGGATATACCTATGCAGTATAACATCCCAATCAGACAACTTAATATTACATTAGGAAATGCTACGGGTTATAATTTTAAATTCTTACAAAACCCTAGAGCTTTATTAGATGTGGATATTCAAAATTATTCTAGCACTACGGTGATTATGGCAGATGATATAGAGCCTCTTGAAGAAGAAGTGTATGTGTCTGATATGGAATCTTACAGATCTAAGATTGAGATTAAGAATATAGGTGTTATGAGAAGGCAATCTCTTAGATCTTTTGATGATTTAGTAGAAATATTACTTAATACAGATGATTTTACTAGAGGCTATTTGCCAAGAAATGTATATAAAGATGATTTGCATAGTCTAATTGGAGAAGAAAAAGATCAATACAAAATAGCAGCACTTATTTATGATTATATAAAAGTAAACTTTATTTGGAATGAGTATTATGGTATTTTTCCTGATAGTGAATCTTCTAGAGTTGCATTTCATGCAAAGCGTGGTGATATTGCTGATATCAATTTACTTTATGTTTCTATGTTAAGAACTCTAGGTATTGAAGCTACTCCAATATTAGCTTCTACGCGATGGAATGGATTGCCAGTTACAGCTAGTTGGGAATCATTTAATTATGTGTTAGCTGGAGCAAAAATTAATGGGGAACAATATATTTTTGATGTTGCTCACACTAAATCCAATTTTAAAATGATTCCCGAAGAAGTCCTTAATTGGAGAGGATTAATGATACAAGATGATCAAACATATTCTTGGGTGGATCTAACCAATAGAGCCGTCTCAGAAATGAATAGGATCATTAACTTTTCAATAGATGAGTCATTGGTAATTGATGGAAGTGTTAAAGAACAAATCTCTGGCTATTATGCAATGAATGCAGAACAATATTTAAAAGAAGATGGTAGGGAAGGTATTGATAATGCAAAAGAAGTTATTGATTATGATAAAGATAATTATCAAATTTCAGATTTTAAACTTCAAAAATTAGACAGTATTAATGATAAAGTTTTTTGGACTTATAATTTTGAAAATGATGATGGAGTTGAAAAAATAAATAATAAAGTTTATTTTTCGCCACTACTTTTTCTTGCACTTAGTGAATCTCCTTTTAGTAAAGAAGAAAGAAGATATCCTATAAGTTTTGGCTTTCCTAAACAAATAAAAAATATAATAACTATCAAAATTCCTGAAGGGTATAAAGTAGAATCTTTGCCCTCTCCAGTTAGAATAAACTTGCCAGAGCAAATAGGAGCCTTTATATATAACCTTAATGAATCTGGTAACTCTATTACATTAACTACAAATTTTGTTGTGGGAGAAGGAGAAATCCCATCCGATAGATATCCAGAAATTAAAGAATTTTTCAAATTAAGAGTTGAAAAAGAAACTGAAAAAATTGTACTCATAAAATCATGATGAAAAAAAATCTAGTACTTATAGCATTCATTTTATGGGCGGGTTTCATAACGGCCCAAGAGTATAAAATTGGAAAGATTAAAAAAGAACACTTTGAAGTTTCTTTAAATAAAGAACAGAAAGCGGCACCAGCTGTTTTTCTAAATAAATATAGAAGAACCCATTTTGAGTACCATGATGATATAGATGGATGGATTTTGTTTACCACAGTTTATGAAGTAATAAAGATAAATAGTATTTCAGGTTTTCAGTATGCGACAAAAAAAATACAAATCTTTAATGATGGAAGGGAAGCAGAAAACATAAAAAAACTAGAGGCACATACCTATAATCTCGTAAATGATAAAGTAGAGAGAGTTAAAACACCAAAAGAAAGCATCATAAAAAACAATATTAATAAAAACCTTGATGAGGTATCTATCGCAATGCCTGGAGTAAAACAGGGGTCTATTGTAGAATATCAATATGTTATTAAATCTACTTATTTAGAAATAGACGATGTTATTTTTCAAGAAGATATTCCTGTTAAAGATGCGTTTGCTAAAATTGAAATTCCACATTTTTTTGATTACAATACGTTTATTAAAGGATATATAGATATCGAGTCAAAAGATTATGTCGAGGTTCGTGAGAAGGATGTTCGATTAGAATCAAAAAACTCATTTGGAGGACGTTCTAATGAACCACTTGTAAATACGACGATAAAATATGATGAAGTTGTTTCAGAATACAAGCTTAAAAATGTTACAGCTTTAAAGGAAGAGCCTTTCGTTAATAATATGGAAAACTATCGAGTGTCTATTATTTATGAGTTAGCTGCAGTAGAATTTAAAAAAGGAGTAAAAGAAAAAAGAGCTAAAACCTGGGATGAAGTAGCAAATTATTTAAACAATCCAGCTCGTGTCGCAGGTCAAATTGATAGAACTCGTTTTTTAGAGGAAGTGAGTACAGCTTTAAAAACAAAATCTTTAGCGAGAATAGATAGAATTCACCTTGCATATAATTTTATCAAAGACAGAATGACGTGGGATAAAGGAGAAAATAAATATAGAAATCAAGATTTACGAAAAGCATACGGTGATAGAACTGGTTCTGCATATGAGATTAATGTCTTGCTTGTAGCCTTATTAAAAAGAATGGGATTAGAAGCTGCACCCGTAATGGCAAGTACCAAAAAACATGGAATTCCAATATTTCCAACCGTAGATGGATTTGATTATGCGATAGCAGCAGTGTATCATAATGATGAATGGCTTTTAATGGATGCATCAGATAAAAATTTATACCTTGGATTATTACCAGAACGCGTTATGAATTGGGAAGGAAGATTGCTAAAAGAAAATGGAGAGT
>CAKZKZ010000387.1 GCA_937124495.1 uncultured Dokdonia sp.
TTTTTAAAAGCTATAGTGCATCCTTAGAATCCGAATTAGGAAATTATGAAGAGGCATTATTGTATGCTAATCAGGTGTTAGCGATGTCAGAAAAAGGGACAGCCAATCCTCAAGTGGTTTTTGCAGACATCTATTTTAAGATGGATACCTTGCAATTGGCTAAAAAATATATTGATAAAGCGGTTGCTTTAGATCCTAAACACATCATTGCTCAAGGATTAAAACGTACGATTAAGAAAAGCATAAAAGACACTCTTTAATCGCGAGGCGATAGCCAATGATTTAATTCCCCTAAGTTTCCTCGAAATGAAAATTATAATGCCCTATTGACACCTCATATGCTTGCATCGAGGTAGTTCATTACAACTTTTTAAAACTCTGCAAAGCGTCTGTCTTCTATAAAATCATTATCGGTCAATGTTTTTAAGAAGGCAATAAGCTGGACTTTTTCTTCAGAGGTGATATCTAGTCCAAGTGTTCCATCGGGACGTCTAAACTGAGCATCCAGTGTAGGGCTATCTACCATGCCACCTGTATAAAAATCAAGGACTTCTTCTAACGTTGCTATACGTCCATCATGCATATATGGGAAGGTAATTTCTATATTTCGTAAACTAGGTACTTTAAATTTGCGGTTATCACCTGGTAACCCAGTCACACGTTCACGACCGATATCATTATACTGTGGAGCAACGGGAAGTCCGTTATTACGATACGATTGATCGGTTTGTAATGTCCCTGCATGGCATGAAGCACATTTGGCATCAAATACGGCACGTCCTGCATTTTCTTGATCTGTAAACGTAACGGCTTCTCCTCGTTCTAATTTGTCAAACTTAGAGTTAGCACTCACCATCATCACCATAAACTGTGATAATGCTTTAAACAGCCTGTCAGCACTGACCCCTTCTGATCCAAAAGCTTCTGCAAATAGGGTAGGATACTCATCATCTGCAGCGAGTTTTGAAATGACATTAGATACCGTTTCGTTCATTTCTACTTCAGCAGTAATGGGTATAATAGGTTGTGTGTCTAAAAATGTCGCTGCGCCATCCCAGGTAAACTCATTCATAAAAGCAAGATTGTGTAAAGGTTGTGCATTACGATTTCCTATTTGTCCTCCTACACCATGACTGGTGATGTGTGTGTGATGTGTAAATGAAAAGGATTGGATATGACAAAATCCACATGAAACCACTCCATCTGATGCTAACCGACCCTCATAAAATAATTTTTTACCTAATTCAAATCCTTTTTCGGTGGGTGGGTTTTGTATAATACTATACGTAGCATCTGGAAAGTTAGACGGTACGGTAAAATCCAATAACGGATTCGTCACCGTCATCGGATCATCGTCTGTAGTAATCGTAGTCCCACCATCGCCAGACTCTGAACTACAGCTCCAGCAAATAAGAATCAATATGAGATAGCTTGTTATTTTCATTACTCGTTAATACTAAAGGCAGTACGTGTATTCTCTGCAATTTTTGGTGCGTTTACAGGATCTACTTGGATCTCATCCTTTTCTTCTAAAGATAAAGTATGTACACTATCAAATATTTTAGCAATATCAAATTGTATTGTTTTTGAGGCTGTGTTTTCACTGTTTATCTGAAACTCATTGAGTGAGAGTGTAACTTCTTTATAATTGTCAAGATTAGCGCCGTGGCTTCCTACGTGATATAAAAATGGATCATCAGTGACAGCAGCACTCGTATAGGTGCCTTCAAATTTTAAAAATTTATATCCAGCAGACCAGGTCCATAACATACCTGCTTCTTCTGCTAGTGGGATAAAATTAAGCGTTCCAGATTCTATAGGGTATTTGGTAGGATCTACGCCAAAACCAAAGGTGATTCCTTTATACGTGTCAGCAGGAATATTAGATAGATTTGCAGTCTTACTCCCATCTTCATTGATTAAGAAATAGCTGTCTTCTACTGGGTAGATATAGGTTGTGTTATCTGCTTTGATTAAAGTGATATTTGAGATGATATATTTCAACTCATTTACCGTATAGGTTTCATTACTACTGTTTGTGTAAGTCGTAGGAGTCATGGCTAGTGGAGCTCCATCTACAACATTTTCAAATACCAGATTAAGACTTCCCGGATCTGGAGTGGCGTTACTTGATTCGTCATTATTACATGCGGTCAGTAGGCTAGCAACACCTACGAAGAGTGCAAAAAACTTTTTCATATTCTTTCTTCTTAATTTATTTTTATTAATACGGCATCTAAAGAACCATTACTACTTGTAAGTGCTCCCGTGTTACTTTGAGTTTCTCCAGCTATCATAATAGCTCCTTGATTATTGGAGGCAATTCCTAATCCAAAATCAATACCATCGCCACCTATAGAGCGTTGATCTTGTAAATTACCATTGTTATCTAATAAGGCAATCCAAATATCGTTTTGCCCAGCATTTTCAGTAACATCTATATCATTACTGCGGGATGATCCTGTAATCGCAAGTCCATTGGTTGTAGCAACAACTGCTCTAGCCGAATCAAAACCTGTACCCCCTAATGTTTTTTCCCAGAGTAGGTCTCCTTGATCATTTATCTTGATCACCCAGACATCAGCATTACCATTAAATTCTGTGACATTTCCATCATTACTGCGGGTATCTCCAGCAATCACATAATTTCCATCGGATGTTTTTACAGCAGAAAATGCAATATCTATTTCAGAACCTCCAAAAGAACGTTCCCATAAAAGTGTGCCAGAAGCGTTTAAGCGTACTGCCCAAAAATCATAACTTCCTTTAGGATTTGATATGTCAAAATCTGTGCTCTCGCTAGCACCTACCATAAGAATACCTCCATCGTCAGCTTGTACAGTAGCATACGCTCTGTCATTATTTGTGCCTCCAAAATAACGGCGCCATTCCTTATTTCCATTAGCGTCTAGTTTATGTCCCCAGAATTCGCCTACACCATGTAAAGTTGCTCTGGTAGCATCTCCATCTTCTGTTCCTGTGAGGTCATTCCCTTCTCCATTAGAAGCAGTCACATCTAAAAATCCAGATGTAAAATAACCTCCATCTGCTGTTTGTATGATGGAAAAAGCTTGATCAGAACCGGGGAAGCCATAACTTTTCTCCCATTGAATTTCTCCTTGAGCATCTAGTTTTACAATCCAATGATCTTGAAAACCTTCATTATTGCCTACATCACCATCACTACTTCTACTATAACCAACCATTGCATAGCCTCCATCTGAAGTTTGGATCACCTCTTCGCCACGATCATCATTTGTTCCTCCATAGGTTTTTGACCATTGTACGTTCCCAGCGCTGTCTGTTTTTACAAGCCAGTACATATTTACTTGAGTTGTGTTGTCAGTAATATCTCCATCGATACTTTGAGAATACCCTAATGCAATAAAACCGCCATCGTTTGTGGCTGTCACATCGTGAAATGTGTCATCTTCGCTTCCGCCATACACGCTTGTGTAATCTACTGTCATGGTGACAGGATCTTCTATTTCGGGATCTGTGTTAGGGTCTTCTGTTTCAGGATCTGTACTTTCTGGCAGAGGTGTAGGCTCGTCTTCGCTACATCCTATCATGAATATAGAGAGTAGTAAAAGGGTAAGTATACGCTTTCGCGAAAGCGTAAAAAGTAATTTTTTCATTTTTCTTCTTCTTAGCATTTAGGTTCCTGTTCTTCTAAGGATAAACAGCCCTCCATTTATATCGCTAACAATAATGTTATTACTGCTGAAATAAGGATATATACTCCAAACTCCATTAAAGGACGTATTATTGTTTGAGGGATACGTATCGAAAGAACCAGTATCCACTAGATTGCCTGCGGCAATATCTGAAATATCTGCTACACGGATGCCTCGTGTATAATTTGATAAAAATACCTCGTTACCTTTTACATATAAATTATGATCTGTAGCACCTGAATCTCCAGTAAATGTTCCTGAAAATATAGGGTTGTCCAGGTTGGTGAAATTAAATAAAAGCGTACGTGTGTTAAAGCCTATATCATTTTCATCTAGCTCATCATTTGCTATAAAATAACTGTGATCTTCTGTGAGCCATCCTTGATGTGTGTATGCTACATTTGGGTAGTCTACTTCTGAGATTGCGATGATGTTTTCTTTGTCAGTAACATCTAGAATAACAATTTTGTCTTCATTACTACCTATATAAATCTCTCTGCCTATATAGTCTGCATCTGGACCATTGTAAGTCACTACTTGTGCATCATGAGTGTATCCTTGCCCCGAAAATCCAGCGACAAAAGTAGGATTCAACGGATTGCTAATGTCTATAATATGAGGCCCTCCACTAAACGTGGTTGTGCCGACAGCATAGGCAAATGCTTCTTGCTCATTAATAACAATATTATGTGCATTTCCAAATTCTGTATATACGGCGCTTGGTGTGAATGTGACATTTTGGTCTGGATCTAACGTTCGTAATTGAGAAAGATCAAACACTTGCATACCGTGTCCAGAAGCTTCACTTACTATAAATGCATGATCATTGTATACTTTTACATCTCTCCATTGAGAACCTGTTGTCTCTGTAGGTAGAAAGCCAACAATTTTTGGTGATATGGGTACTGATATATCTATAAATGAAACCCCTTCACGTCTTCCAAAAAGTGCGTACTCTATACCTGTGACGGAATCTGTCCATCCCCATATATCGTTTCCTTCTATGGAATTTCCAAATTGTGAAAGGTCTATTTGTGCCATGAGATCAAAATCATCACATGGGAAAATACCTGCAAATCCGTTTTCGCATATAAGACGACCATT
>CAKZKZ010000388.1 GCA_937124495.1 uncultured Dokdonia sp.
AAACCGTCACACTCGCTGTTGAAGCCACTTTCCCTTCCGAACAAGCCGAGTTTGTTTACGAACCGCTGAAAAAATATTTAGAAAGTAAAACAGGCTTTACGGTTAATATTGAAGTCAAAGACAATTACTATTTTTATTTCTTTGTATAGCAATGCTACCCATGACTATTGGGAATGCATTTGGACAAGAATGTACACCAAGTAGTTCACAACAAGAAGCGTGGATTTCTTCGGTGAGATCTTTAGATTTTTCACAGACACCCGCTGAGTTATATCAGAATACAAGTGGTGCCTCTACGTATTCTGATTTTACGGGTACTTGTATGCCTGTAAATTATGCTAGTACTTCCCAACAAATTAATATAACTCCCAATGCTGGAGGTCTATTTATAGGTGTTTGGGTAGATGTAAATAATGATGGAGATTTTACAGACCCAGGGGAAGAACGTCTAAACGTTCAGGATAATAATAATCCAGGTATCGCTACTAATTTGAATGGATTGAATCTCACTGGAGGTCATCTCATGCGTATTATAGTGAGCACGCAACCTATTACAGGCCCATGTGATAATATCCTTAATGGAGAAGTAGAAGATTATCAACTTTGTGGAGGCGAAGAGTGTCCTTGGATTTCGCAAGTGCGTTTGTTTGATAATAGCTTTGTAAATAATTCAGATGATTCTCCAGATAATTATTCAGATTATAAAGATCCTTGTATTCCAGTATTTGAATCTGCATTTAATCAGATTAATGTTCAGTTTTCACAAGCAGATGTATTCAGAGCACTGTATATTGATTTAAATGGAAATGGAGATTTTAGTGATCCAGGGGAAATGTTTGTCAATGGTCAGGGTAATGGTTTTGGATTAGGTCTTAGCGGACAAATCAATAGTGGCCTTCTTACTGGAGGTGAGATGGTACGTATAATCGTAAGTTCAAACCCTATAGTAGATCCTAATGCCATCCCAGAATGTGGCGAGGTAGAAGATTATACACTTTGTGGAGGGAAGGTTTGTCCTTGGATTTCACAAGTACGCCTATTTGATAACAGTTATGTAAATAATTCGGATGATTCTCCAGACAATTATTCAGATTACAAAGATCCTTGTATTCCATTATTTGGATCTACGTTTAATCAAATTAATGTTCAAGCATCTCAAGGAGATGTGTATAGAGCGCTTTATATTGATTTGAATGGAAACGGTGATTTTAGCGATCCAGGAGAAATGTTTGCCAATGGATTTGATAGTAACGGAGGTTTTGGAGTAGGGTTAAGTGCTCAAATTAATAGTGGTATTATTACAGGAAATGAGATGGTACGAGTGATTGTTAGTTCAGATCCTATTACAGATCCTAATGCGATTCCTAGCTGTGGAGAAGTAGAAGATTATACAATTTGTGGAAAACCTAATTGTGAAGACTTAGATGTGTCTATCAGTAATATTCAGTGTTATAATCAAGGGACTTCAGATCCAAGTGATGATCATTGGACTTTTGATATTACAGTGACAGACCTGGGAGGTAATGGAACCTATTGGAGAGCTGGAGACCCTGTTGATGAAGCAGGATCTTATGGAACTAAAACGATCTGGATGGGTGCTATTGCAGACTATGGTGATACAGTCACATTTGAGGTGTATGATAACGAAACACCAGATTGTGTATATACGGTGACTATAGATACGCCAGAGCCTTGTTCTGATCCTTGTGAACTAGAGATTTCTTATGAGATAGGAGAATGTGTAGGTGATAATCAATATTATGTGACGCTAAACGTATCAGGAACTAACGGACTTGATTGGATGGCAAAACAAAAACTTGAAAGTAACGGAAACGAAACAGTGCTCTTTAATGGAACTGGAGATGCTACAAACGTTCAATTAGGACCTATTGATATCAGTGAAGGGGATTGGACATTATGGGTGAAAATGGTAGATTATTATGATTGCCTGATTGATGTATTTATCAATGCACCAGAACCTTGTGATGATAAGTGTGAATGCGAGGGCGGTTTACAAACGATAAGCGCTACACAAATACAGAAATGTATATATCTCGTAGCTGCGGCATCTGTTGCAAGTTGTGATGGTGTTGAATTTAGTGAATCATACACCATAGATTATGGCGATGGCTCACCAATAGAAACTACAAATTCAAATGGTGGATATCATCAATATCCAGGAGACGGTTCTTATACTGTAACGATGACGCATACGGTGACAAATCTGGAGACAGGTTGCTCGACAACGGTATCTCGAACAGATACTATAGAAATCTCTTGTGAAGGTGGAGATGATCCAGTAAAACCTATAAGACCTAGGCTTTACGTATATCCTAATCCAAGTAAAGATATTGTGAACTTTGAAATAACAACAACAAGTAAAGATGTAGTTACAATTCAAGTATATAATATATATGGACGAGAAGTGTATAGTAATCAGGTAAATGGATCTAGTGGAAGTATACTGAATAGTAGCTGGGATGCTAGGTCATTAAAATCTGGTATCTATGTCGCTATTATGACGGTAGGAGATACGACGATCCGTGAGAAGATCATTATAGAATAATAGAAGTATAATC
>CAKZKZ010000389.1 GCA_937124495.1 uncultured Dokdonia sp.
AAAGGAGTGATGATAGAGCACAAAAGTATCTGCAATACTATCATTTCACAAATTAAGCAATTTGGTATGGATGATAGTTACAAAGGTTTACAATTTGCGTCGTTTTCATTTGATGCTTCTGTGTCGGAAATCTTCACCATTTTATTTTCAGGTTCAAGTCTATATATTGTAAGTGAACAAGAGAGGACAGATGTTAGATTGTTAGAAGATTGCCTTATAAGAAACAAAATTGATGTTGTAACCCTTCCACCATCATACTTAAGGTTAATAGAGGTTGAAAAATTGAACGAATTAAAAGTTTTGATTACCGCTGGTGAATTCGCTGATTTTAAAAAAGCATCTGAATATATAAAGTATGGGAGATATTACAATGCATATGGACCTACAGAATCAAGTATATGTGCTTCAATATTAAAAATAGAAAAGAATGGCATAATAAACTTAGCGAAACCATCAATAGGTTGCCCGATATTAAATACACAGATATATATATTGAATGATAATAAAGGACTTCAGCCTATAGAAGTAATAGGGGAAATGTATATAGGAGGAGACGGTTTGGCAAGAGGTTACTTAAATCAACCGGAATTGACTAAAGAGAAGTTTATAGATAATCCATTTGTAAAAGGAGAACGTTTGTATAAGACGGGAGATTTAGGTAGATGGTTACCAGATGGTAATATTGAGTTTATTGGAAGAATAGATGACCAAGTAAAAATCAGAGGTTATCGGATAGAATTGGGAGAGATAGAGAGTGAACTACTTATACAGGAAACTATAGAAGCAGCAATAGTAACAGCAATAGATAATAAAAGGGGAGAAAAAGAACTTGTAGCCTATTTTACCTCCCATGAGAATCAGAATACAACAGATCTTCGTGCAAGTTTGAAGCAGAGTTTACCAGAATATATGTTACCCTCGTTCTTTGTTCAATTAGAAAGTATGCCATTAACATCCAATGGCAAAGTAGACAAAAGGGCATTACCGAATCCAGAAGGGTTAGGTAATGCCAGTGGGATAGAATATGTAGCACCAAGAAATGAAATCGAAAAGAAGTTGGTGAAAATTTGGAAAGAAATACTCAATCGAGAAAACATAGGCGTAAAGGATGATTTCTTTGAACTAGGAGGTCATAGTATTAGTGCTATTCAAATTTTGTCACTCATTCAGGTAGAGTTTGAAATCATTGTGGAGATAGGATATTTTTTTAAAGCTCCAAATATTGATTTGCTCTGTAGAGAAATTGAAAGACGTCTGTGGATAAACGAAAACAAGGTGGATATTGGAAATCAGAAGGGATTTGAAGAAAGCTCAATAATATAAATTATGACGGTAGAAGAAATAATCGATCAGCTAATCGCGCTTAAAATCAAGATTAGATTAGAAGGAAATGACAATTTAAAGTTGAATAAAAAAATCAGCGAAATTCCGAGTGATTTAATTGCGGAAATAAAATCTAAAAAGGAAGAGCTGAAGAGCTATTTGAGGAATCAGAAAGTTTCTAAAAAAAGATACCAAATACCAATGGTATCTAAAAAGAAAAGTTACAAATTATCATCCGCACAGAAGAGACTATATTTCCTTCAAAATTTAATGCCTCAAAGTGTTAGCTATAATATGCCCTTTTTTCATGTGTTTGAAAGAGATATAGATTGTCAAAAATTAGAAGAGAGCTTTCAAAAACTAATAGATAGACATGAAGCCTTGAGAACTTATTTTATTAGAGAAGAAGGTGAAGTCGTGCAAAAAATAGCAGAGCAAGTCCATTTCTCAATGGAATATGTCAGCAGTAAAAGTGAAGTACTTGAAGAAATAATTGCAAATGTGGTTGCGCCATTTGATTTAGGAGAAGTACCATTGTTAAGATCTAAAATTTTAGAGTTGAATAATGGTAATTACCTATGGATAGTAGATATGCACCATATAATAGGAGATGGAACTTCACATGAGTTATTAATTTCGGATATGTTAGCAATTTATAAAGGAGTAGAGCTAGCTCCATTGCCGTTAACTTATAAAGATTATGCCGAATGGCAAACCAACCTTAAAGTAGGAGGGGAAATAAAAAGACAAGAAGATTATTGGATAAAAAAACTGAATGGAAAATTACCAATAATAGAGATGCCTACAGACTATCCGCGTCCTGAAGTCTTTAGTTTCAAAGGTCAATCATATCAATTCAAAATTGATGAAAATTTAACGAAAAAATTACGATCAATAGGTCGTGATTATGGAGGTACAATTCAAATGGGATTGATAACTGTACTGAAGGCTCTTCTTTATAAGTACACAGCACAAGAAGATCTAATAGTAGGGTGCGGAATATCTGGTCGCCCTTCTCGTGAATTGCAACAAATTGTAGGAATGTTTGTGAACATGCTTGCCATTCGAAGTGAGCCCAAAAGGGAAAAAAAGATGATTGATTTTTATAAAGAAGTCATAGATACTAGTATTGAAGCATATGAAAATCAGGAGGTACAGTTTGACGATCTAGTTGATCTAGTTATGTCAGAAAGAAACATTTCACGAAACCCAATTTTTGATATTAGTTTAATAGTTCAAAACTATCAAAAAGCAAAAATAAGTAGTGATAATGAGATGATTCAATCAACTTCGAAGCAACAGAAGCCATTGGCCCAGAATTTTAAGAATGTCACTTCCAAATTCGATCTTACATTTTTTGTTCAGGAAGTGGAAGAAGAATTAAATATTACGATTGAATATTATTCTGCCATTTTCAAGAATTCTACCATAAAAAAAATGGCAGATCATTTCATTAAGGTATTGTCTGAGTTTCTTGATAATCCAAAAATACCTCTTTCAGAAATTGATCTAGTCACAGCATCAGAAAGAAATGAAATATTAAATTTATTTAATAATTCTGAAACTGAATATCCTGATGAAACCATTCATGAATTGTTTTCAAAACAAAGTATTTCTACCCCTAAAAAAACGGCTGTAAGGGATGAACAAGGAAGTTACACTTATCAAGAATTAGAGGCTAGATCTAATAAGTTGGGAAATTTTTTACTTAATGAAAAGAATCCTCTTAGTGATGAACCAATCGCCATTCTTCAATCTCGAAACAAAGAAATTATTCCTTCAATATTGGCAGTTTTAAAGTCTGGGCAGGCTTATTTTATATTAGATTCAGAATTACCAGAAGAGCGCTTATTATTTTTATTGAGTGATTCAGGTTCAGATGTTTTATTGACAGATAAAAAAACAATTGGTCTAGCTAATCGAATCCAATGGCGTAGTAAAATAAAAAAGATTGTGTGCGTTGATAGTGATTGTTTTTATGAGGAAACAGGGAGAGGTCGAAATGAATTAATGGGGCAAGACTTGTGGGATTATGTAGGGAATTCTGCTGTTGATTTAATAACGGCGGGTGGTTGGCTAAGCAGTTTTACTGGAAATCCTTTTAGCGTTGTAGAAATGAGAGAATATAGCGATAATGCTTATTTGAAACTTAAATCTCTTTTACATAAGGAAATGAAAGTTCTAGAAATTGGCTGTTCTTCAGGTTTAACAATGTTTAAAATCGCACCAAAAGTAGGTAGTTATTATGGAACAGACCTCTCTTCAAAAATATTGGAAAGAACTAAATCTGAAATAGAAGAGAAAGGATACGAAAACATTCATTTGACGAGGCTGGCGGCTCATGAAATTGAGGATTTGGGAGAAGATGAATTTGATTTGATAATTTTAAACAGTGTTATTCAATGCTTCGAAGATCATAATTATTTAAGAAAAGTTCTTGAAAAATCCATTGGGCTTTTGAAAATACAGGGTAGTATTTTCGTTGGAGATATTATGGATGAAGAAAAGCGCAATGATCTTCTTATTGATTTGAAAAAATTTAAAAAGAATGATTTGACGAATTCATTTACTACGAAAATAGATTTTCAATCTGAACTTTTTATAGCAAGAGATTTTTTCAATGATTTTATTTTGGAAGACTTAGGGGTTACGGAAGCATTTTTTAGTGACAAAATACATACAATTCAGAATGAGTTAACGGATTATAGATATGATGCATTATTAATGGTAGATAAAAATGCCATTAAGGAACGTATTCCGGTTAGGAAAAAGTATCAGTATGATTTGAGTTTAATAAATAGTTATAGTGATACTAAACCGGAATTTGCGGGCTCTCCAAGTCATTTAGCGTATATCATGTATACTTCAGGTTCTACAGGAAAGCCAAAGGGAGTTGAGATAGAGCATAAAAGTGTTGTTCGTCTAGTGAAAGAAGCAAATTACTATCAATTTTCCAGTAGTGATATCTGTTTATCAACAGGATCGCTATCATTTGATGCAACTACTTTTGAATATTGGGGGCCTCTTTTAAATGGAGGAGAACTAGTGTTTTGTACTCCTCAGGTCTTATTAGATAGTAGTTTATTATCACAGACGATAAGTGAAAAAAGAATCAATGTAATGTGGTTTACATCTGGTTGGTTAAATCAGTTAGTGGATTCTCAAATCGATTTGTTTGATGGGCTAACCACATTGCTTGCGGGAGGGGATCGCCTTTCTCTTGACTATATTGGTCGGCTAAGAGAACGTTATGCTGATCTAGAAATAATAAATGGATATGGGCCGACAGAGAATACGACATTTTCATTAACATATAAAATAACGAAATTAGGCAGTACTATTCCTATTGGAAAGCCAATCAGTAATAGTACTGCTTATATCTTGAACAATGTGAATGATCTTCAACCTATCGGAGTTATCGGAGAGATTTGTATAGGAGGAGATGGATTAGCT
>CAKZKZ010000390.1 GCA_937124495.1 uncultured Dokdonia sp.
ACCCCTGCTTTTACTTTCTCTTTAAGATACGCAATTGTTGTATCTGTGATTTTTTGTAATAGGGTATGCGCTGCGAGTGGTTGTGTAAAACAAAACTCTTTGGCTTTATCAAAGTTTTTTGATCCTTGTCCTTGTACACAGTAACAAAGAATCGTCCAAGGGCTTCCGGCAAAACCTATCAACGGAATATCATCATTCAGTTTTTCCTTCGTCATCTTGATCGCATCCATTACATATCCTAAAGTTTCATGAATATCTGGAACAATCACTTGTTCTACATCTTTAGCAGATCGGATCGGATTAGGTAACCAAGGGCCAATATTTGGTTTCATCTCTACGTCAATATTCATCGCTTGAGGGATTACCAAAATATCTGAGAACAAAATAGCGGCATCCATCCCATAGCGGCGTATAGGCTGTACAGTAATTTCACTAGCGAGTTCTGGTGTTTGACAACGGGTAAAGAAATCATACTTGGCTTTGATTTCCATAAATTCAGGTAGATACCTTCCTGCTTGACGCATCATCCATACCGGTGGTCTATCTACTGTTTCTCCTTTTAACGCTCTTAAAAATAAATCGTTCTTTATCATTTTCAATGCCCGCGTAGGCGGGTAATTATTTAATTAATTCTCTTTTTGTCAAGCTGAGCCTGTCGAAGCTCAACTCTTAATTTAATAGTCTTCGACAAGCTCAGACTGACAGTTTTTTTAATGTGTTGACTGCTTTTGCAATGGTACTTTCTATCGTTGTGGCGTTAGACACAATCACTTGATTTGTGTATTTTCTTGCTTCTGTTGCGGTGGTTTCTCCTATGCAGAAATATCTCACCCCAACGAGAGGGCGTTTGTCAAAGTTTGCATTGAAGAAACTTTGAACCCCACTAGGGCTATAAAATAGCACTCCATCAAACGTTTGATTGAATGTTCGCTCGTTTTTATGAGTTTCATACGTCACGATTTCGTTACACAAAATACCTGCTTCTTTTAAAATAATTGGTAATTCGTCTCTACGTTGTTTGCCGCAGAAGTAATGAAAAGATTCATTTTTATGGTTTTCTGCTATATAATGGCCTAATGCTGCTCCATTTTGAGCTTTTTTAGTCACTTTGCAACCATTTTCTTCTAAAAGTGCTGTAGTTTTTTCTCCAACAACAAAACACCTCATCCCCAGCTCCTCTCCTGAAGGAGAGGGGAGCTTATTAAGCTTACTTATAAAAGCTCTAGCTCCGTTTTGGCTTGTGATAATGGTGTTTTTTAAATCTTTTGGAATTTCAAAATCAATAGACCGAATAGAAATTGCATCATATTCCACAAAACTAACGCCTGCATTGAGGAGTAATTCTCGCTGGTTGGGTTGTAATTTTTTTGTGGATAATACCCTCATCCCAACCTTCTCCCTCAATGGAGAAGGAGCTTGCTCCTTGTTGTGAATTGATATATCTTTTAATATGATGTTGTGATCTTTTAAAGCAATTTCATTAGTATAGCGCAAAATTCGATACCCCAGTCCTCTTAAATGAAGATCTCTTAGTTCGTCTTTTTCTTTTTGATCTATAGTATTGTGATATCCTCCATCAAGTTCTATAATAAGCATGATTTCTAGACAACAAAAATCTACGATATACTCTTTTATGGGGTGTTGTCTTCTAAATTTAAGATTTTCAAATTGTCTATTTCTAAGTATTTGCCATAAGTATTCTTCAGCAGGTGTTTGTTCCTGTCTTAAGTGTTTGGCGATATCTTTTTTAGAAATCCTTTTCATAATTTTCCCTTCTCAGCGGGAGAAGGGTTAGGGATGAGGGCGATTTACTTTTTACTAATACTTTTTTTAATCTCTTTCATTAACTCACGTCCCCCATTATCTAATATTTCTAACGCACAGTCTACACCAAATCCTTGACTATGTGATACAGATAAAGATTGGTTTACCTCAATTTTTGTTTTTCCATCAAGAGAAAATAAAACGCCTTTAAAATCAATAATTTCATCTTTTATAGTAGCAAGTGCACCAATTGGAGCGGTACATCCTCCTTCTAAAGTGCGTAAAAATTCTCTTTCAATATGTGTACACAATGCGGTCTCAGAATGATTTAATTTCGCGCAAGCAGATCTACAAAAATCGTCTTCTTCCATGGCAACAATGAGCATAGCGCCTTGTGCAGGTGCTGGCGTCATCCAGTCTAATACTTCATAATTGGAGGGAAGCACATTGATGCGCTCTAATCCCGCTTTCGCGAAAATAGCCCCTGTCCAATCACTATCTGCCAGTTTTTGTAAACGGGTGTTGACATTACCACGTATATCTGTTGTGTTGTGATGCGTATATTTGTGAAGCCATTGTGCTTGACGTCGAAGACTTCCCGTTGCAATGGTGCATGGTTGTGTGTACTCTGGAGATCCTTTATGTACCAAAATATCTTGCGTAGTAGCGCGCTCTAATACAGCTGCTTGTACAATACCTATAGGAAGTGCGGTTGGAACATCTTTCATGCTATGAACCGCAATATCTACGGTGCCGTTAAGCATAGCAATATCTAGTGTTTTTGTAAAAATACCTGTAATGCCTAATTCGTATAATGGTTTGTCTAGTACAAGATCACCGGTAGATTTTACAGGAACGAGCGCTGTTTTGTAACCATGACTTTCAAGTTGTTGTTGTACTGTTTTTGCTTGCCATAATGCGAGCTCACTATCACGAGTCCCGATGCGTATGACTCTATTCACGGTCTGTTTGTTCTAGTTGAAAAATAGCTTCTATAAGCTCAATACTTTGTTGTGTACTACCATTGGCAGTTCGCAAGTGATTTGCAAATCGATTGGTAATTTTTTGAATCAAACGATCTGTGATTACAGCTGCCTGCTCCTCATTAAAACTATCTATCTTTTTACGGTGGTTGTTTAACTCTAAAGCATTGATATCATTCAATTTTGATTTTAATGCTTGAATGGTAGGAGCAAATACACGTGTAGAAAGCCATGCTTTAAATTCTTTTGTAGTTTGCGCTATAATTGCTTCTGCTTTAGGAATATATTGTTGACGACGTTTTAAAGTGTCATCTGTCATTTTAGAAAGTTGATCTAGATGAATAAGCGTTACGTTTTCTAAATCTGTAACATTACTTGATACATTTTTAGGAATCGATAAATCTAGAATAAGGAGTGGTTTTTTGGTATAAATAAGCTCCTTTGTAATCGTTGGTTTTTGAGCACCTGTAGCAACAACTAAGATATCTGTTTGTGATATTTCACTTTGAATATCTGCGTAATCTTTTACTAATAAATTGAATTTCCCTGCTATTTTTTGTGCTTTCTCTTTGGTGCGATTTATAAGGGTAATATGTTGATTTTTGGTATGTTTAATGAGATTCTCACAGGTATTACGCCCTATTTTTCCTGTTCCAAAAAGTAAAATGTTCTTTTCAGAAACATAAGGAACACGCGCCATGATATATTGTACGGCAGCAAAACTAACAGAAGTGGCTCCTGATGAAATTTCTGTTTCTGTCTTAATGCGTTTACTCGCTTGGATCACACTACTGATGAGTCTATCCATAAATGGATTCACTAAATGATGTGCTTTTGCTTTTTTAAATCCAACCTTAAGTTGACCAATAATTTCAAAATCACCTAATATTTGACTATCCAGTCCTGTTCCTACTTTAAATAAATGTTGGATAGCGTCATCACTCTCATGTATATAGGATACATTTTCAAACTCAGCAATACTTCCTTGTGTATGTTCACACAAAAGTTGTATCAATTGAGAAGGACTTTGTGCAAAACCATATAACTCTGTACGATTACAAGTAGAGATCACAGTGAGCGCTTCTACGCCAGCAGCTTTTGCGTTTGAAAGAATGAGTTCTTGTGCTTCTTCAGAAATACTAAAATGCCCACGTATTTCAGCATCCGCTTTTTTGTAGCTGAGTCCGATGACATAAAATTCTGAAGAATTCGAAATTTTCATAACTCCGCAAAAGTATCTTCCTTGATTGAAAAAAAATAACGCTAGACGTTCCAAAATTGTCGAATTGAGTGAATTCGGGTATTTCTACGTGTAGTTTTACTTAAAACACCTTATTTTAGTACTGTTGTAAGCGATATATGTATATCGTTAATTAGAATGATTCTAAATAAAACAAACAGCATGGCTCTTCAAATGGATCAAAAAAGTGTCGCTCAAGGTTTAGAGACAGAAACAGAATTAGAAGCTGGATTTTCTATATTGACATTTTCTAATACATTGGATATCAATAGGCAAATTGTACGCGATGTAGATAGTAGTGTGATACAGTTTCATTTTTGTTTAAAAGGACAATCTGTTTTTACATTTAATAATGGTGGGTATCGATTACCTATGCCAGAAGACCAATCATTGTTACTCTATAATCCGCAACGAGATTTACCTATGAACCTTCAGTTGCAACCCGATACTTGGGTGGTTTCTATTTTGGTTTCTATTAAAAAGTTTCATAGTCTTTTTTCGCGTGAAGCAAATTATATTACTTTTTTAAGCGGAGATAATAAAGACCGTAAATACTATCAAGATGGTTCTGTAACACCAAGTATGGCGATTGTATTAAACCAATTAATGAACTATAATTTACACCCTACCATTAAGGAGTTGTATTTTAAAGGAAAAGCGTATGAGCTATTGAGCCTCTACTTTAATAGACCTGTAGATGCAGATATTGCGCAATGCCCTTTCCTAGCCGACGAAGACAATGTGGCCAAAATAAAAAAAGCAAAAGAAATTATTATTGCTCGCATGACAGAGCCACCTACTTTATCAGAACTTTCTATAGAAATAGGGTTGTCTCTTAAGAAACTAAAAGAAGGGTTTAAACAGGTTTATGGAGACTCTGTCTATAGTTTTTTATTTGATTATAAAATGGAAGTCGCTAGACAATTACTCGCTTCGGGTCATTATAATGTGAATGAAGTCGGACTTAAAGTAGGCTATAGTACCTCCAGTCATTTTATAGCAGGATTTAAAAAGAAATTTGGAACCACCCCTAAGAAATATTTGATGTCTTTAGGGTAAAATAATATCTATGAACACTAAATTTTTACTTCTTCCTTTTTTTGTGCTATTTCTTTTTTCCGCTTGCGCGAAAAAACATACAACCACACCAGAAACAGAACTTGCAACCGAAAAACAAACCGAAACCAAGAAAGTATTGGTCTTTACAAAAACCCTAGGTTGGCGTCATAAATCTATCGAAACAGGTATTTCTACGATAAAAGATTTTGGAAAAACGCATAACTTTGTCGTAGAGCATACTGAAGATAGTACACATTTTTCAACCGCTTTTTTGCCAAAATATGATGCGATCGTCTTTTTGAGTACAACAGGTAACGTATTGGACGATGATGCTCAACAAAAATTTGAAGCCTACATACAAGGTGGGGGAAGCTATATGGGAATCCATGCCGCTGCCGATACAGAGTATGACTGGCCTTGGTATGGAAAATTAGTAGGAGGTTATTTTGAAAGCCACCCTAATGATCCAAATATCAGAAAAGCAACGGTAGAAAAAACGGGAAACAAACATCGAAGTATAGCACATCTAGAAACAAGCTTTTCAAGAGATGACGAGTGGTATAATTATAAAGAAATTAATCCTGCAATTACACCTGTATTACAATTGGATGAAACAAGCTATGAAGGAGGAACAAACGGTAAAAATCATCCTATTGCTTGGTACCATCAATATGATGGAGGGAAAGCATTTTATACAGGAGGGGGTCATACCAAAGAATCTTATGCAGAAGCTGGTTTTAGAAAGCATCTTGAAGAAGCCATTTTGTGGTGTTTAGAATAGTATTATCAAAAACTCTTATACTTTTCATAAAAGGTATTGTAAGATACTCCGTATTTTTGCGGATGAAGTTTTGTTTAAGTAAATTTGACGAAGTTTAGACAATTAATTAAATCCATCCTAGTTTAGAGTAGGATATATAGATAAAGAAACAAGCAATGGGCAAAGGTGTTTTACTCGTTAATTTAGGATCTCCCAAAAGTACAGATCCCAAAGATGTAAAAAAGTATTTAGGAGAATTTTTGATGGATGAGCGCGTTATTGATGTGCCTTATGCAGCTCGTGCATTACTGGTGAAAGGTATTATTTTAAATACACGACCTAAGCAAAGTGCAAAAGCATATAGTAAAATATGGTGGGATGAAGGATCTCCTCTTATTGTATTGACACAGCGTCTACAAAAAAAGGTGCAGACACATACGGATTTGCCCGTAGAGATAGCGATGCGTTATGGAACTCCTTCTATTATGGAAGGCTTACAGAAGCTCCATGATCAAGGAGTGAATGATGTCATGTTATTGCCATTATATCCTCAACATGCGATGGCTACGACAGAAACGATTCTTGTTCTTGCAGAAGAATTAAGAGCAAAGCATTTTCCAGCGATGAAAATCACAAATGTGCCTGCTTTTTATAATAAAGAATCTTATTCTAATGTTCTTGCAGAAAGTATAGGAGAGCATCTTAAAGAGTTAGATTATGAGCATTTGCTATTTAGCTATCACGGAGTTCCTGAAAGACATATTCGTAAAGGAGATATTACAAAAATGCATTGTAAGATAGATGGTAGTTGTTGTAGTGCAGGATCAAAAGCGCATGAGTTCTGCTATCGTCATCAGTGTTATGAGACGACACGTAAAGTAGGTCAATACTTAAATCTTGAGCCAGGTACTTTTTCTACTTCATTTCAATCACGTCTAGGATTTGATCCTTGGTTGCAGCCCTATACAGATCGTACGATAGA
>CAKZKZ010000391.1 GCA_937124495.1 uncultured Dokdonia sp.
ACTTGATCATCGATACATCCTGGTAAAACAAGTTTCCCTTCTAAATTGATTTCAGTACAACTACCAGCTACACTAATATTTTTCCCGATCTTTTCAATACGATCATCTTTGATTAAAATATCTGCAACCATTGATTGTCCTTCATTAACAATCGTTCCGTTTCTTAGAATTGTGTAATCACTCATTATAAATCCATTCCGCGCATTTTCCAAACTCCCCAAATCGCTTCTTTGAAGATAGCAGTGCTCATTTTTGACTCACCAAACAATCGATCAACGAAAGTAATTGGCACCTCTTGTAATTTAAAATTATGTTTTTTAGTCGCGGCATATTTCATGCAAATTTGAAAAGCATAACCTCTGAAATTTACATTGTCAAACTTCACCTTTTCTAAAACTGGTCTTGTGTAACATTTGAATCCTGCCGTAGTATCTTTTGTACCCATGAATAGTATGGTACGTACATATATTGAAGCGAAATAAGAAAGCAACACCCTATTCCAAGGCCAATTCTTAACTTTTCCTCCTTTACAATACCTAGAACCAACAGCCATGTCAGCACCATCAATTGCACACGCATTATACAAGCGAATTAAATCCTTTGGATTATGAGAAAAATCCGCATCCATCTCAAAAATATAATCATATCCATGATCTAAACTCCAATGAAAACCATGAATATAGGCAGTTCCTAATCCTAATTTGCCTTGTCTTTCTTCTATATGAAGTCTGCCAGGAAATTCCGTTTGTAAGCCCTTGACGATCGCAGCTGTTCCGTCGGGAGAATTATCTTCAACAATTAAAATGTGAAAGTCTTTTTCAAAAGACATCACGGTTCGAATCATCTTCTCGATGTTCTCTTTTTCATTATATGTTGGAATAATTACTACGCTATCTGACATTTCAATCAAAATATGGTTGCGAATATAACTTATTTTATAGTGTTTAAGTGTCTCAGAGCTCTAAATAAATCTTAATTAAGTACCTTTGACTATATGAACATACGTCAATATTTCGTTTTAGCCCTTTTCATTTTAACTATTTCTGGTGTAAACGGACAATCACAGAGAAATAT
>CAKZKZ010000392.1 GCA_937124495.1 uncultured Dokdonia sp.
AAATCCGGGAATGTATTTTGTTTCTATCAGAGATACACAAGGCATACAAAACACATTGAAAGTGATTAAAAAATAAAGAACCTTCCTACTATATAAAAGTAACGCTGTATTTTTAAGTGCAGTCTTTTGTCAAACTGAGCCTGCCGAAGTTTCAATGAGTTAATTTCCAAAACTCCTTCAGCACGCTCAGGAAGACAATTTTCTATTTTTTAGCATCTTCAAAAGAACTTCCTACAATCAATTTGTTTACGATTTGTATCGACAAATACAAAAATTCAAATGGTATTGTTATATTTAGACAAACCAAATTTGATGCGTTTAGTCCTTATTTTAATTCTTGTTTCCCTATGCATAAGCTGTAAGAAAGAAGACAAGAAAGTGCTTGTTCCTGAAGAAATTCAACAAGATCTTAGCATTGACAAGCCTGAAAAGCGTAGGATATATTACCCAGATACGACTCGATATGATAGTATCAAAAATAAATTTTCGCTTACCTCAAAAAACTTTAATGTAAATCGTATTGATTTCACACTTCCAAGCAATCTTGAGGATTTCCAAATACAATTTTCAAACATACCCAATGATCGATTAAAAATCGGCTATATCAAAAAAGAAAACACCTTTTATATTGGTGAAGAGAAAACTACTCACAAAAGAGATTTAAAGAAAAAACGTACTCATTTTAGTATGATTTTAGATACCGTTTCTATCTCTTTTTCTGTAAATAATGGTGCTTCTTATATCTCTAAAGAGATCTCACCAACCATCCCTTATACGGTGATGACTTTTTTGAGTAAAAAATCGACAATGACCCAAGTGGTTGTTTCTAAAAATAAAACAAAGCCTAACTAATCTAAAAGTCCTATTTATAGGAATATATTTTCTATTATGAAAGAAACTACAAAATGGAGTATTACCGTAGCCCTCGCAGGATTTCTATTTGGGTTTGACACCGTAGTCATCAGTGGTGCCAACCAACCCATCAAAGATATCTGGGAATTATCACCCCTCTTTCACGGAACCTTTATTATGAGTATGGCATTATGGGGAACCGTGGCTGGTTCTTTATTTGGCGGAATTCCAACAAAAATACTAGGTCGTAAAAAAACGTTGTTTTGGATAGGTATTCTATTCTTTGTTTCTGCTATAGGAAGTGCCGTTGCACCAGATCCATATTCGTTTTCTTTCTTCCGATTTATAGGAGGTATTGGTGTTGGTATTTCGTCTGTGGCAGCACCCATTTATATTTCTGAAATCTCTACAGGTGCCAACCGTGGGAAACTAGGAGGTTTGTATCAATTCTGTCTGGTATTTGGTATTTTGATTGCCTTTGTATCCAATTACCTTCTGAAAGGTTTTGACGGCGCTAATGACTGGCGATGGATGCTAGGTGTAGAAGCTATCCCTGCTTGGATATCCACCCTTATGGTTCTTAAAGTCCCTAACAGCCCTAGATGGCTAGTCTTACAGAAAAAAGATGATCAAGGTGCCTTAGACGTACTCAATAAAATATACTCCACCGAGGATGCACAAGCACAATTAAAAGAAATAAAAGTAGATCTTATCAAACCAAAAACGGGTGATAAACTCTTCCAGAAAAAATACAGTCGTGTGCTTTGTTTAGGGTTTTTAATTGCCTTTTTCAATCAACTTTCAGGAATCAACTTTGTATTATACTATGCACCAGAAATATTAGAACAAGCCGGATTGGGTGGTTCAGAATCTTTATTTAATTCTATTGCCATCGGAATTGTCAACTTAGTATTTACCATTATTGGTGTCCGATTATTAGATAAACTAGGTCGAAGACAGCTCATTATTATTGGTTCCATAGGCTATATTCTAAGTCTCATTATGGTAGGGATTTGTTTCCAACAAGACTTAGGCCCGACAGCCATCTTATTCTTTATCTGTTTATTTATCGCCTCACATGCGATTGGACAAGGCGCTGTGATTTGGGTATTTATTTCAGAAATATTCCCGAATCGTGTTCGTGCTTATGGGCAATCTTGGGGTGTAAGTACCCATTGGGTATTTGCTGCTATCATCACGCTAATCACTCCGTTCTTCTTAGATGATCAAGTAGGCAAATTAAAAGATGCCGTTTGGTATATTTATTATTTCTTTGCAGCCATGATGGTGCTACAATTATTATGGGCCATTTTTAAGATGCCAGAAACCAAAGGGGTTTCTCTAGAAACACTCGAAAAAGAATTAATACCAGAAGATGAGTAAAATACCGCATATTGTATGTTATGGCGAGATCCTTTGGGATCTATTACCAGAAGGAGAACAACTAGGAGGCGCACCACTTAATGTGGCGTTACGTTTGCATTCATTTGGTGCAAAAACAACCATTATTAGCGCTATTGGTAAAGATTCTTACGGACGATCAACCATGCAATTTTTAAATAACAAAGCCTTTCCTACCACCTACGTCCAAAAAACAAAATTTCCTACTGGAAAAGTAGATGTTACTCTAGACGCTACTGGAAGTGCGTCCTACATCATCAAAGAAAATGCTGCTTGGGATCATATAGAAGCAACTCCCGAAGCGATTGAAGAAGTCAAAAAAGCCGATGCATTTGTCTTTGGAAGTCTTGCTTTGCGAGGAGATTACAATCAAGAACAGTTTGAAACCTTAGTGGCTGAAGCGAAATACACCGTATTTGACCTCAACCTACGGCATCCACATTATGATATCGACATCATCGGATCGCTCATGGAAATTGCTGATTGCATCAAATTGAATGATGAAGAATTAGAATTGATTGTGATCTTATTGGGTGTTGAAAAAGAAAGTTTGGAAGAAGAGTTAAAAGCTGTCGCGAAAGCTACAAATACAGAAACCATCTGTGTTACTTTAGGCGCCGATGGCGCGATGCTTTTTCATAAAGGCAAGATATATACTCAGGTAGGTTATCCTACCAAAGTCGTAGATACTGTAGGCGCTGGAGATTCTTTCCTCGCGGCACTCATCTTCGGATTACTCTCAGAACAAACTCCTGAAGACTCCATACAAGTCGCTGCTGCCATAGGAAGTCTCGTGGCCGGAAAAGCAGGCGCCAATGCCGTGGTCACCAATGATGAAATTGATGATTTGCTGGATGATAGTTATTAGATTAATTAGATGTCACTCTGAGCCTGTCGAAGAGCTTAATTAACGGTCATCTCTGTTAAAATCACTTAATTCGTTGACAGAAATGACACACCCCTTAATCCCCTCTTACTAGAGGGGAAACTGTTATAAAATACACGCCCGAGTCTTCCCTCATAGGAAGGCGCTGTGCTGAGCCTGTCGAAGTAAGGGTTAAGGAGGTGTGAAAAACATAACTATTAGTCTTTAGTTCTTAGCTAGTAATAGAAAGGTTACTACAACTATTTTCATATTCAATTTAAAATTTCAAAATAGAGTAGTGCTCTATTTTAGAGTACTACTCTATTTTACAGATAAAGACTTTTACCCCATAAGAGTTCCTTCTCCCTCTGGGAGAAGGCTAGGGTGAGGGATTCAATGCTTCCTTTTATACCGTTTTCCACGCTTCAACACCTGTCCTTTATAGTCTTCAAAATAGATAGGTACGGCAATATCTCCTGGTTCTCGTACTACAAAATGTAAATGAGGGCCTCCGCTATAGCCTGTGCTTCCTGAATACCCGATATGTTGTCCTCGTTTTACAACATCGCCTTTTTTAACTAAAGTGCCCTTGTGCATTAAATGAGCATAGGCTGCAAGTGTTCCATCAGAGTGAAGGATGACAATTTTATTAGCCTTATACGTGAGTTCTTTTCGTTTACCACCTTCTGTAAAATGGCCTACTGCATATATCACAACTCCTTCTCGAGCAGCGTATACTCTATCTCCTGTACGCATTCCAAAATCAATGGCATATCGGGAAGCAATATCTTTGTGGGAGGATTTCCCAAAAAAGGTCTGCTCTATTTCTACTTTTCTCCCTCTTTGATAGGGTAAGCTGTACAAATAGGTACTGTCGTGTCTTGCATTTCTGCGATCGCCATAATGGGCTTGAATACTATAAATCTTTCGTTCTTTTCTGGCTTGTTTTAAGTTTTCAAAATCATTTATGTGAACTCTTATAAATCCGCGTATACTGTCATTGGGAAATACAGTGACTAATTCTTTATATACGATTTTTGGAAAAATAGAATCTACTTGTTTGCTAACAATATCTATAGGTATAATGGCAGCGCTTTTTACTTGAAAGACAATAGAATCATTTTCCTGAACATAATCTAATGTAACTTCATCGTTTTGTGCATAGGTATAACCACATAACAGTGAAAGCAAAAGTATTCTAATAATCTTCATCATGTACGTCTATATTAATGGCTATAAAGATGTTTCTACTGCATCTTTATCACAATTAGAATGCCATATACTAATATGATGTAAGCGGTTTTGCATCTTTTAGTAAAATTACGACATCATATGCAAAGATCATTTTTTGTACTTCTTTAGAAAAGGTATGCGCTTTTGAACGCAATGCTTTTGTATCTATAATCTGATATTTATGTACTCCTGCTAAAGCTTCATCAATAAATTCTTTAGGTAAGGTATCTTTAGTATCAATGGTTTGTTTTGACTTTTCGGGTTCAAATGGATTGGCAATGTTCTGAGTTCCTGAAACGCCCATTACTAATAGGTGTAACGACTCCATACCATTCATGATCGCTAGCTCAGCTCCTAAATTGGCAATATCATATACTCGTGTTCTAGTGAGTCCTCTAGCAGCATGATTTCCTCCTAATTTAAAAAATACTTTAGGGATGGTTTCTTTTTGTTGTGCTGCTTTATAATAACGCATGAAATTTTGCTTCATATGGCGAGCACGCACTTCATTATTCAGATAATATTGACCACTAAAGTTATATCCATAAATCTCCTTGGTTTTCTTAAGGGCTTTTAGTGTTTCTTTTTCTTCAGAAGTAGATGCATAACCTAATAGCTTTTGATGTGTCTCGTCATCATAAGAGAAAATATAAGGCGCCATAAAATCTTTCTCGCGAACAGTTTTTTCAAAGGCAGCAATGGCTTTTTCTAATAATGGTTGTAGTGCCGATTTGAATTCAGCACTTTTTGTGTTGTTTATTAAATACTCAAAATTTAAACGGAATTGCGTCATTAGGCTTTGATCAATTCCCCAAAGCACTCCATCTGCATCTAGTACATTCTGAAACATCTTAATATCTTCTTCATTATTATAAAATGGAATGGAGAAATCATAGGTCGCATCTAGTTTTTTTGCCGTTGCAAGTGGGTTTTTGGCATCAAAAAAAGAAGTGATAGTCTTTGCAGCCGTAGCATCTGTTTCTATACAGAGCACATCATAACCAAAGGGTTGCCCTAATGTGTATAATATACGTGTAGCTTCTCCTACTTCTACAATGCCATGTTGTTCTCCTAAAAACACAAACTGACTTTCTTGTATACGAGGTTGTATAAAATCCCTAAATTGAGTATCTGAGAGTTCCGAAACTGAAAAGCTATGTTTCTTAATAAGTTCTATATCTTGAGCAAATAGACTTAGGGATGAAAGACTTATCAATACTGTGAGAATACGAAATTTCATATAAAATTGTTTTCCCAAATCTACATATTCAATACACGAAGTTTTTCTTTTATTCTTATGAATCCCTATAAAAAGAGTGCGAATACTTAGGATCTTCTTACCAACTAAAACAGTATCCTTATGAATAGATTTTAAATCCTGCGTTTTCAAGGAGTCTGAATACATTTTTTAAAAGCACACCTAAAAAATAACCTACTTTTGGACTAAGACATCAATTCATGAAACTTTTCTCTATATATAAAAGACTCCTAATTTCACTGATTATATCACTGATTTTGGTAGCGATGATCTGGATTACTTCACAGTTTAATGAACCACCTCAATTTGGTTTTTTAACCGTGATCTGGATGTTAATGATCTATGCTACATTTGAAATCATTTTCTCTTTTCAAAAAAGTAAACGTATCACAATTTGGTTTCAAAAAAAAATGCCTTTTCAGGTATTCATTTTATTTGGTAGTATTCTGACAGGAACTATTGTATACACACTATTATTTTACGGCTTCAAATGGTTTGATTATTGGTATTACAATAGTGAATCTCCTACAACAAGACATATGATCATGGCTGCGCTCATAGGGTTGTGTATTTCTATTATTTTTTCACTTATAGAATATTTATCTAACTTAAAAAACAAGCATTACAATACACTCATCGAAAATGAAAAATACAAACATGAGATTACAGAAGCCAATCTTTCTATTTTAAAAAATCAACTAGACCCTCATTTCCTTTTCAACAACCTAAACACACTATATTACCTTATAGATGAGGACACAACACTTGCTAAAAGCTTTTTAAAAAACATCTCTGATATTTACCGCCAGATCCTACAAAACAAACATCATATTACCATTAGCGCATCCAAAGAATATGAAATGGCCCAACAATACTTGCAAATTATAAAACAACGTTACCAAGAAGGCTTACATGTAGAAAACACCATTTCTAAAACCCAATTACAAAACAAAAAAATGCCCCCCTTAGTATTACAACAACTTATTGAAAACGCCATCAAGCACAATAAAATTGACATTCATACAACACTAAAAATTGCATTTTCCACAACAGAAGACACCTTAGAAATAATAACCACAGGACAGAAAAAAAATAGCGCAAATACACATGGTTCAGGTCTAGTAAATATCAAAAAACGATATAGTTATCTCACAGACAAAAAAGTAATTATTAGCTCAGAAAATGATACCTTTAAAGTAATGGTACCACTTTTATAATATGAAGATCAAAACACTTATCATCGAAGATGAGGTTATTGCAACCAGACATCTTATAAAAATCCTACAAGGACTACCACAAGCATTTGATATTTTAGCCACCTGTACTTCTATAAAAGACAGTATTCATTGGCTCGAAAATCATGAAACCCCTGATCTCATTTTCATGGACATCCACCTTTCGGATGGTAATTCTTTTGATATCATTGCAACCGCCACCATTACGTGTCCTATTATTTTTATTACCGCCTATGATCAATATGCCATAGAAGCTTTTAAAACAACAGGCATCGGTTATTTATTGAAACCAATTTCTGAAGAAGATGTCTCACAAGTCATTCAAAAATATAACGATCAAAAAGAAGAAATAACTATAGACTGGATGATCAAGAATACAGATCTATTACACCGTGTAGCTCTTAAAAATACAATCGAATACAAAAAACAATTTCTCTTAAAAAATGGGAAACAATACGTTCCCGTTAGAATAGATCAGATTGCATATTTCTATAGAGACGACTATGTTTTTGTCACCCTTCTTGATGGCACCACCTATATCATTGATCAATCCTTAGATCAAATACATAAAAGCATTCATCCGGAAGATTTTGTACGATTACACAGAAAGATTATTGCACGTGTCACTGCCATAAAAAGCCTACAACCTTATAAACCTGGACGGTTTTCGGTTATACTTACCCCTCCTTATAAAGAACCTATTTATTTAAGTCAAGAACGCTCTAGTTGGATACGCTCACTATACACTTAGTATGCTTTTTTCATACGCTTTCACGAAAGCAAACTTGTGAGATTCACGACCACAGGGAGAGCGAAGCGTTAAAGCATATAACAAAGTTAAAATAGCCTCCTATTCCAAAATAGAGCAATACGTTATTTCAGACATAAAATTGTTTTCATAAAGATCCTTCTCTCTCAAGGAAAAGGCCAATCCCTGTGCTGAGTTCGTTTCAGTAATGAAGATTTTACCATTGATTAATACCCCATCTGTAAGGAATTCTTATTTTTAAGACTATTATACCGAACGTTAGTTAATATAGTTATGAGACCACAAAAAATTGACGATACCGCACTGCTCATACGCCTTATGGATGTCTTTAGATCCAAAGGATATGAAGGTTCTAGTTTGAATGATCTTGCCGCATCGGCAGGACTTAAAAAGGCTAGTTTATACCATAGATTTCCTGGCGGAAAAGAAGAGATTGCTGCCGCAGTACTTGCCTATACCACTACTTGGGGAGAAGCGCACGTAGGAGCTATTTTACGTGATACAACCATCCCTGCCCGACAACGTTTAGAAAACGTATTAGAGAATATAGATGCGCTATATGTACAGGGAACAAAAGGATGTATTTTAAAAGCATTATCGATGGATACGGGGATTCCTTCTTTAGGGAATCTTATTGAAATTACGATGAATACATGGGTAGAAGGTTTTAGCCAACTCGCAGAAGATATTGGTTTTACGCCTACGGAAGCAACACAAAAAGCAGTACAAACATTAATTAACATTCAAGGAGCTTTGATTATTACAAAAGGGCTTAACGACACGATTATTTTTAAAAATACATTACAAAATATCAAAAATCTATATTACCCAACAACATAATCTTATGGAACAGAAACATCCCTTACCTCCTTTCACCTTAGAAACGGCAAAACAAAAAATACAACTCGCAGAAGATGCTTGGAATAGTCAAAATCCTGAAAAAGTGTCTATGGCATACTCCATAGATAGTGAATGGCGTAATCGCTCCCAGTTTGTAAACGGACGTGAGGAAATTCGCAACTTCCTTTCTGGGAAATGGGATCAAGAATTAGAGTATAAACTCAAAAAAGAATATTGGGCACACAGCGACAACCGTATTGCTGTTCGTTTTGAATATGAATACCACACCCCAGAGGGTAATTGGTTTAGAGCCTACGGAAATGAAAACTGGGAGTTTGATAACAACGGATTAATGACTCAACGTTTTGCAAGCATCAATGATGTTGCTATTAAAGAAGAAGACAGAAAACTATAACACAACCGCTATGAAAAAAATCGCAATCAACGGAATGGGCCGCATTGGACGTGCCGCTTTAAAAGTAATTTTAGACACCCCAGAACTAGATGTCGTTGCTGTAAACGATCTCGTACCTGTAGATAATATCGCTTACTTGCTCAAATATGATTCGGTATATGGTATCTATGAAAAAGAGGTGACTCATGATGATCACCATCTTATCATCGATGGAAAGAAAATCAAGTATTATTCTAACCGCAATCCAGAAGAACTTCCTTGGAAAGAAAATGAGATTGAGATTGTGATAGAAAGCACAGGCTTTTTCACCAATAGTGATGATGCGACAAAGCATATCACAGCAGGCGCAAAAACAGTCGTAATCTCTGCACCAACTAAGAGTGCAGATGTACCCACGATTGTACATGGCGTAAACTCAGAAGAAGGGAAGACTTCTATCTTTTCTTGTGCTAGTTGTACCACTAATAATATAAGCCCTGTCGTTGAAGTTTTAGGAAGACGTATTGGGATCAAAAAGGCTATCATGACGACGGTACATGCCTATACAGCTTCTCAAAACATGGTAGATTCTGTTTCTAAAAAGAATTACCGCATGGGACGTGCCGGAGCCGCAAACATTGTTCCTACCTCAACAGGAGCAGCTATTGCAACCACTAAAGCATTACCACAATATGCTGGGAAATTTGACGGTGTTGCTTTACGAGTACCTATTCCTGTAGGTTCTATTTCTGATATGACATTTGTTACAGAAAGACCTGTCACAGTAAAAGAAGTAAATGACATTCTAGAAGAAGAAGCAAAAACAGCTCGGTATGCAAATGTTTTAGACACTACATACGCACCCATTGTGTCTTCAGATATTGTGAAGAGTCCATATGCTTCTACAGTAGATTTAAGTATGACACGTGTCGTAGATGGTGATCTATTAAAAGTAATGACATGGTATGATAATGAGTGGGGGTTCACCAATCAAATGATACGTCAGATTCTGGAAATCTAATACTGGTGTTTCTCTACACGCTTTCGCGAAAGCGTGTAAAACCACATCAAAATATAAACTAAAACGGAGCTGTAGTGCTCCGTTTTTTATTTTCATAACCCAAACTTGGTAACAATACAATACGCACTAAAAAAAATGAATACTCATTTTTGATAGTTTATACGTACATTACAGAGACGTAGAAAAACTGTCATATTGAGCACAAAAAAAATAGGGTTTTGGTCTAGTACATCTCTTGTTGTAGGAAACATGATTGGCTCTGGTGTATTCCTATTACCCGCATCTTTAGCCGCTTATGGCGCCATTAGTATTGTGGGTTGGATTTGTTCTTCGCTAGGAGCTATCGCACTTGCTATTATTTTTGGAAACTTAGGAAGATTAGCGCCAAACACAACGGGAGGTCCTTATGCGTATACACGATTAGGCTTAGGTCGGTTTCCTGCCTATTTAGTTGCTTGGGGATATTGGATTTCTATCTGGTGTACAAATGCCGCTATTGCCGTCGCATTAGTAGGATATCTAGAAGTTTTCTTTCCTATTCTTGGAAAAAACCAACTGCTCGCAGTACTT
>CAKZKZ010000393.1 GCA_937124495.1 uncultured Dokdonia sp.
CGATTTATCAATCCGTGTTCAATGTCAAGACTAATATTTCTATTTCCCTTTAACTCATCCAATTCCAATCCGCGGTGCTTGTTCTTATCCAAGGTGCACTTTTCAAAACTTACGACAACGGAGGCCGAGGTATTGCCCTTGACCCTTGTGGGCTGTCCATACCTATATAAAGGCTGAAATTCGCTTTTTTGGTTACTACTACTTTGTTTGTAATTGGTGCCAATAAAGGATTTGAGGAAATTGATATCCAAATCTATAGGCTCTTTGTTCTCTAGGGTAAATAGAAAATAAAGCTCCTCACGATCATAATAAACTCCTTTTAACCATATAAAAACATCCCCGACTTTTGAAAAATATCGTGCTATATTACCCTTATCTGAAATGTGATTCTCACATTTTTGTTCTAAATAGGCGATTCTGTCTTCATCATATAAGGAAGTTGATAGTGGTTTAATTTTAAAATTTTCTAAAAATTTTATAAAACCTATATGTGCCACTCCTTTCATTCCTCCTCAAGAAAAAAAAACACCTATACTCATGGCCTGATATATTGATTAATAATTACTGAAATTATAGTAAAAATGAATAAGTAAATATGAGCATTATCATAGATACGGTAGGAAACGTAAAGTAACTTTATAGAATGACCAGATGTATAAAAAATAGCTTGTATTATATTGTATCCTTTTTGCTATTGATAAGTTGTGCCTCTACGACAAAAACCATAGATAATGCAGAAAAATCGATAACTATAAAAGAGGAGAAACAAACTCTTGTGATTATAGCACTAACCTTAAACGAGAAAGCACGCACTCAATTTGAATTAGATATGCAAGCTGCTCTTCTATCGTATGATGTTCCTGCTATCTCTAGTAGGGTTTGTTTTGATATAGCATTTGAATCGTATTCTAAATTACCTGAAAAATTTGGTGAAATGATTAGGGCTATGGATGATCAAGGATATAGGAATGTAATGATCACCATGGTAGCAGATATAGAAAATATTATTGCAGAAGATGCATCAAATAAGGTTTTAGATAAGATCTATCATTTAGAAACGCAGCTGTACAACTTGGAAGGCAACACATTTTTTTCTCAGTGGAAGTTTTGTTTGCATATTTTAGAAAGTGACCTTAATGCGCAAGGCATTTCTTATTATGTAAAAAAGATTGTGAAAGAAATGGAGAAAGATCTTATGATCACCAAAAAACAAAAAGAAGGCACAAAAATTCCTTACACGATATGGATGCTATAAAAACATATAAGAAAATAGGAATCATTATAGTCAGTGTGTTAGCATTGCTTTTCGTATTAGCGACTTTATATAGAATAGAATATGCTATGGAAACCGTGACGTCTTTTGAAGTGAATACAGCATATAAGAATACAAATCATACCTTGCTCATTGCAACACAGGGAAGTGCATACAAAGATACTATTACGAAAGGAGTCATCACTCATTTTCAATCTCAAGACGTATACATACAGGTTATAGATGTGACACACTTAGAGCATATTATAGCACAAGAATATACAGCAATTCTAATACTTCATACTTGGGAGATGGGGAAAGCTCCTCAAGAAGTAGTTTCTTTTTTAAATAAGTGTGTAACCTGTGATCATATTGTAGTGATGTCAACATCTGGAGATGGGGTGTCAAAAATTCAAGGGATAGATGCATTATCTGGAGCGTCTATCCTTGAAAGAGCCCCAAAACGAATAGAAGAGATTATAGTAAAACTGGAACCATTTATAAGTACTGTTGATTAGATAAAAGCCTAAAACTGATATATGTCATAGTTTTTAAAAATGTCTTCACATACTTTTATGTTATAAAATACAAAGCTCTTTTATATTTTGAAATTTGTTTAGTATCAATGTGTTACGGTTTTTTTTAGATATGCACCCAATATGTTTTATAAAGTCAGAGGGACTAAAAATTTAATTGGGAGAGGTTGGATATGTATAATTACTTTTTGAAAAATGCTTTTGATCAGTTGATTTCAGATACTATAGGATACGTAAAATTAACTTTTAAAGAATACTAGAACTTGTATACTAAAGCAACCTAATATCTAACTATTAGGTTGCTTTTATTTGTTTATGTATTAGGCGATTAGTACTCCTATAATTTCATTCCATAAGATAAATCTCCAGCATCCCCTAAACCAGGGATGATATACTTTTTATCATTCAGGCTTTCATCAATAGCAGCAATCCACACATGTGTATTTTCTGGAAAGATATCTTGGATATGTTGTATCCCATCCTGAGATCCTATAACGCTTATAATATGTATGCTGTCAGGAGTTCCATATTCTTTGAGTGCTAGGTATACATTTTCAAGGGTATGCCCTGTAGCAAGCATAGGATCACATAAAATAAGGGTTTTATCATCTAAAGATGGAGAAGCAAGGTATTTTACAATCACTTCAAAAGTATCTGGATCTGAATGATCTCTGTAAGCAGAAATAAATGCTTGTTCTGCATTGTCAAAACACGAAATCACTCCTTGTTGTAATGGTAAACCTGCTCGTAAAATAGCAGCAACAACAAGATTCTCTTCTGGTAGAAACATATCTTTAGTACCTAAAGGAGTGGTGATGGTTGTTTGGGTATATGGTAATTTTTGACTCATCTCATAGGCAAGAATATGTCCTATACGTTCGATATTTATTCTGAATCGAAGTGAATCTTTCTGAATTTCTTGATCCCGTAACTGAGCAATAAATTTTTGCAGTACGCTTTTTTGTGATGTGAAGTCATGAACAATCATATAGGTCCATTTTAAATAATAATTGGTGTAAGATACAATCTTAGACATTCGAAATAGGAAAGCTCATCTGTTTTTCTTGAATTGAAATTAGAAAGCTATTTGTAAAATAAGACTTTTTAGTTTTGTAGAAGCTGATAAAGATCATTTTTTTACAATGATTCGGATGCTACATTCGCAAGACAAAAGAAGTGAACTATGCGTACGTTATATCGTTTTAATACAACATTGATATCGTATTGTACCTTTCTTATATGAGTAGAAAATCGTTTCCTATTTTGAGAAAAACTTGTTATATCGTTTTATTGATTTTGTCCTTTACAATAACATGTAAAGCACAGGAACGTTGGGGTGTTGCTTTTAGGCCTCAACTTAATTTCCCGACAACATCTTTTATGGACACAAGTCTTAGAGTAGGAAATGGACTAGAGCTTGAAGTCACTTATGATGTATTACCTCATCTCACCTTTTACACAGGATTCCATTGGAATCAATTTGATACAGATGAACGCTTTAATGAAGAACATATTGACTTCAATCAAGCGGGATACATTTTTGGAGGACGTCTCCGATTACCTTTTAATAAAAGTAAAATAGGGTATTACCTAAGTGTAGGTACTATCTATAGTAAGATTCGCTTAACAACAGATATTCCTTTAGATCATGAAGAAACAGCATATAAGCTTAATTGGCAATTTGGAGCCGGTGTTACGATACCTGTATTTGAACATTGGATATTTGTTCCTGAGTTGCGCTATCGCTCTTCATCAAGTTCTCAAATTAGTAGTAACGCCATGGAAGAAACCTTAAACGTTCGTTTTATTACCATAAGTGCTGGAGCTATGTATAGATTCTAGAAATAGTGTCGCATTCTATGATTCATATCATAGTTTTTGGGAAAGAAGTCTTCTACTTTTGAAGTATACATTATAAAGCATAAACATATGATGACTGAAATACAATTTGTAAAAATAGCAACAAGTGATACTCTTACACAATACATACAGGATAAAATAGCGCCTTTGGAAGCTAAGTATCCGTGGCTTATAAAAGCACAAGTTTTTATTAAAAAAATAAATGACCCAAAAGGTAATACATGTGTTTGTGAAATAGAAATGAGCCTTCCTGGGCCTCGTATTTTTGCCTCTTCTACAGAAGGAAATTATGAAACTGCTGTAAAAAACACCCTTTCAGATATAGAAAAGCAATTG
Organism: uncultured Dokdonia sp.; assembly: GCA_937124495.1. Taxonomy (GTDB): domain Bacteria; phylum Bacteroidota; class Bacteroidia; order Flavobacteriales; family Flavobacteriaceae; genus Dokdonia. Next base: position 3,985 of record CAKZKZ010000393.1, read on the forward strand.
AAAAAACGTAAGCAAACCATTATTTCTCATTAATTTTTTAAACCAAATCTTATGAAGAAAATCCTAGTCCCAGTAGATTTTTCAAATCACTCAGAGTACGCGTTAGAGGTTGCTTCGGCTTTCGCCAAAAAGTATGATGCAACAATCATACTGCTACATATGTTGGGGCTATCTGAAGCAGTTCTTACAAAAAATGAAGGGCAAGAAGTCGCTGAAGCTATATATTATATGAAACTGGCTAAAAAACGATTTAGCGTTTTAAAATCAAAGGAATTTTTGGAAGGCGTATCTGTATCTGAAATTGTACAGAACTATAAAGAGTTTAGTGAGATTAATGAAGTTGCCAAAGATCAAGGAGCCGATTTAATTGTCATGGGATCTCATGGCAGCAAAGGGATTTCAGAAGTCTTTGTGGGATCTAACACAGAAAAGGTAGTGCGTACCTCAGAAGTGCCTGTATTGGTTATTAAAGAGCAGGTGTCTGATTTCAACATACATAAAGTGGTGTTTGCGTGCGATTTTAAAACAGAAAATATATTGGTATATCGGAAAGCAATGCGTTTGTTTCAACGATTAGGTACCGCAGTCGATTTAGTATACGTAAATGTGCCTAGTGCTGCTTTTAAAAGCAGCACAGATATAGAGCAACGAGCAGAAGAGTTTCTTGCTATTGCCGATTTTGATGCTCCTATACGTCCAGATGAAGTTGCATACTTAAGTGGACATAGTATAGAACAAGCTATTTTTGATTACGGAAAAAAGGTCAGCGCTGATGCATTAGCAATACCCACACATGGTAGGAAAGGGCTGGCTCATTTTTTTTATGGTAGTCTAGGAGAAGACATTGCAAATCATGCGAAACTACCCGTTTTTACCTTTAAGATATGATATAGTTAGTTGATGTTTAGTCTGCATCATTCAGGTTAAAAAGGGGAGGAACCTTATGTTTCTCTCCTTTTTTTGATAATTAAATTTTAGATAGCTCCTAAGGCAATCTCAATCATTTTTGTAAAGGAAGTTTCTCGCTCTATAAATGAGATGTTCTCTCCAGTAACGAGGGAGTCAGAAATGGTTAAGATAACAAGTGCTTTTACTTGGTATTTAGCAGCAATAGTATATAAGCCTGCAGCTTCCATTTCTACGCAGAGAACACCAAATTGAGCCCACTTTTTATAATCATCAAAGATATCTTCATAAAATTGGTCTGTAGAGAGTACATTTCCTGCTTTTATGGTAATATCATGCATGGTTGCGTAATCTGTTGCTTTTTTAAAGAGCTCATAATTTGCAGTGGGTGCATAATCAGCATTCATAAATCGAGAGTTATTGATGCCAGATGTAGACGAGGCAGACATCGCTATGACAATATCTCGTAGCTGTACATCACTTTGATAAGAACCTGCAGAGCCTACGCGTATTAAATTTTTTGCCCCATAGTCATTGATGAGTTCATGACAATATATTAATGCAGATGGGATGCCCATACCAGTACCTTGTACGGAGACTCTTTTTCCTTTATACGCTCCTGTATATCCAAGCATACCTCTTACTTTATTGTAACAGACAGGGTTTTCTAAAAATGTTTCGGCGATCCATTTGGCACGCATTGGGTCTCCTGGAAGTAAAACAGTTTCTGCAATGGCTTCTTTTTCTGCTTCTATATGTGTGCTCATGAAATCTGTTTTAATCGCTGGACGATAACCAAGAGTTTTATTTCTCTAGACTTAGCCCGAAATGTAAATTATTGTGACGTATGGATACCTCATATACTTGCATCGAGGTCGTTTATTATAGCAATACCAGAAGATGTTCCTAATCGACTTGCACCAGCTTTTATAAGTTGTTGTGCTACAGTAGCGTTTTTGATACCACCAGATGCTTTGATTTTTATATGCGTACCAGCAAATTCTTTTAATAGTGCAATATCTTCAGGAGTAACTGGCGGCGTACCGAAACCTGTTGACGTTTTGATAAAATCGGCACCTGCACGTATAGCGAGTGTAGTGGCCAGTTGCTTTTCTTTATCGCTAAGAGAACTTATCTCTAAAATTACTTTGAGTACATGATCTCCTATCACCTTTTTAATATTAGCAATTTCTGCTTCTATCTTATCAAACAATCCAGATTTTAAAAAGCCAATATTGATGACCATATCTATTTCACTTGCACCTTGATCAATACAATTTCTAGCTTGTGCAACTTTTGTTGTTGTAGCCATAGTTCCTAATGGAAAGCCCACAGTTGCAGCTACGTTAATAGGATAGTCTTCGAGATAATTTCGCGCAAGCGAAACATAACACTCATGTACACATACCGCATAAAAATGATGATCAATAGCTTCTTGACAAAGCTTCTTTATGTCATCTATGGTCGCTGTTGGATTGAGTAATGTGTGATCTATATATTGATGAATCTGCATAAAAAATGATTTTATAATACCAAAGGTTGTTGGTATTGCTTTATTAAATGTACGATTTTTGGGAGTGAGAGTTTAATAGAATAGGTGCCAGTATATGATGGACATATCACACAGTCATCGAAGTAAAACTCTACAAAATCTCCATTAATCACAAAGTTATTTTTGTAGCCTCTAAAATCTATTTCTGAAAGCTGCCAGCAATCATAATACATATCTCCAGAATATATATCGTTTGTAATGGTTTGATTGATCATCTCAAAGAGTGCTGTTTCTGCTCCAGAGATAAAAAAATCATCAAAGTATATAAAAGAATGTTTCTCTGTATTGTAATTAAGACAATCAAATGTATAAGCAGAGTGTCTCATACCCAAATAAAAATTCTCTTTATACAGTAAAATACTGATAAGATTATTTGCTGTAGAGTGAAGTTTGTAATCTATGATTCGCTTTTCGCGCAAGCGGTCTATTTTTAGCGTATCACATAGGAGTTCTTTATCCTCTAAAATCTCATTAATAGTTCGTTCAACATTGAGGTAACTTTCTGTGAGGTATGAGTTAAAAACAGCATAGTTAGGGTCTGTTTTTTCATTTAAATATGGGTAGGTATAATCTAGCACGTATTCGTCGTCTTCTTTATATATTTTTTTAGAGGTGACGAGTTCTTGCAGTTGTTCTTTGTTATCTTCTTGATCTATGAATTGTTCTTTTTTTATGGAATGTTGTATCGCTTGATTTTCCAGTATATCCTTATCTATTGTTCCATCAGGAATGGTTGTTGTGATGTCTTCTAGGTTATTTTCTGAAGGAGATTGTACCGTAGGTGAGGTTTCTTTTTTGCAAGAATATAGACTGATACAGAGTATAAAGAGAAAAAGTATATGTTTCATAATTAGTCTTTTATAAGTAGATTAAGCTGAGCGAGTAAAATAAGTTCGGATTTATTAAGGCCTGAGAAAGCATTGGCAATGGCGCTTGCCGTTTTAATTATTTTTTGACGTACCCCTTCTGTAAATAATGATGTGTTTGACGTATAATATGCTGCAAAAGTATCATAGCTATCTTGCGCACTGTATACTTCACTGTCTAACCAGTTAAAAACAACTTCTATTTGAAAAGCACTATCAGTGCCATAGGCATCTGGTTGATTATCCAGAGATGCCCAAGTAGATGAAACAAATTTTTTGAGTATTCTTACTTCTTCATCTCTAACCGTATTATCAATAAAAGCAATAGCGTAAAATAATCTTCCTAAATTTTGATAAAATAGCACATCTTTTTGTTCTTGAGTTTTCATGGTTGAAAGCATTTGTTGTTGTTCCAAAAGTACCTGTATTGTTTCTATAATTCTATGATATATATCATTAGGAGCTGTATGAAGAACATGGGAAATTATTGTTTTTGCAATGTGTATGGTATGGCTGTTTAAAAAAATCTTTAACTCGGATCTGTTGTTATCCAACATTTACATTAAATAAGTAACCAACGAGCGCAGTGAGTCCCATAGCGACAGTTCCCCAGAATGTAATTCGGAGTATTGCTTTTTTGATACTTGAGCCTCCTGTTTTAGCGGATAGAGCTCCTAAAAGGATAAGAAAGAAGATCGCAAATCCATAGAGTGAATATTCGATATTTTTTAAGGGGAGAAAGAGGGTTACTAAGAAGGGAAGTAATCCTCCTACCGTAAATGCTGCACCAGAGGCAAATGCTGCTTGAATAGGTTTTGCTTGACTAATCTCGTTAATCCCTAATTCGTCTCTTACGTGTGCGCCAAGGGCATCATGTGCTGTAAATTCTTTGGCTACAATCAAGGCGGTTTCTTTTTTTAGCCCCCTTTTTTCATAAATTTCTGCGAGTCTTTGTAATTCGATTTCGGGCATTTCTTGAAGTTCTTGCTTCTCACGTTCGATGTCGGCTTTTTCAACATCTGTTTGTGAACTTACTGAAACATATTCTCCAGCAGCCATAGATAAAGCACCAGCAACAAGCCCCGCTAGAGTTGCCAATATAATAGGGTCTCTCATGTCACTTGCAGCTGCAACTCCAATGGCGATACTTGCCGTAGATAAAATGCCATCATTAGCACCAAGGACAGCAGCTCTCAACCAATTACTTCTGTGTATGTAATGATTATCCAAATAATGATCTATTCCTTCTATTTGTTCTGTCATCTGTTATATTCTTTTTATTTCACCAGTAATAGTGCAGGAGGTTTTAATCGTATTAAATATAGTTCCAAACTTTTCGATATTCTTTTTAAGTAGCTCACTATTCAAATTTTGGTCTTGGCTGTAAATTTTCAATTCGTATTGTATGTTGTCCATCCTAGGAGGTTTATCAAGACGTGTGGCATTGACGATTATTTCAGCATGTGAATATTCAAAATTCATGAACACAGAAAAACGTTCCACATTCTTAAGAATACAAGCAGAGAATGACCCTAAAAATAATTCTGCTGGATTCGGTAGCGTATTAGCTGATTCTGGAGTAATGCCAAAAACTACTTCTGATTGTTTAACGTGTATCGAAGCCTTATTTTTTGAAGATGAATGGGCTTTAATTGAATATTTCATAAACTAATTATTAATATGCGGTTTGTGGCTGACTTGTTTTTATATAGTTATGTAGATGATTTCTTAATTTTTAGTATTAAGTTCTTTCTCAAGAGTGATGAGTATTTTTTGCTCTGAAGGATCTATCCCTCCAAAGGCATGTGCAATGGTCTTTGCGGTAGCCATAAGGAGTGTATTCAATGGTTCAGTAAAAATAAGAGGATGTGTTTTCTTATAGGAAACAAAGTCTTCATACATCTGTTGACCATCTAGTTCAAAAGCTTCGATACCTTCAAATACAGCTTCTATGATATGAAAGGGATCTTCTTCAAATATCTGATTGAGGTCATTGTAATCACTCCAATAGTCTTGTATGCAACGTTGTAAGGCTTCAAATTCCTTGTCCTGAATAACCATGTCAGATTGGGCTATGGCATAAAATAATTTACCAAGTTGTTGGTAAAATAAATGATTCGTTTTTAGAGAGTGTTTCATAGGATACGATTTGAAATAATTCTTTAAAATTAATACAGAAACAAAAGAAAAACTATGACAAGAATCACATTCTTATTTCCAATAGAATAGCGTATTTTTATACTATGAATTTTTTTAAAGATAGTATAGAAGATACTTTTATAATACTGTTTGAAGGCGTTTCAGAAGGTATTATTGTGGTGAATAAATCAAGACAAATTGTAGCGAGTAATTCTTCTGTTAGATCCATATTTGGATATGAGAAAGAAGAAATAGAAGGCACTATATTGGAGACATTAATTCCTACAAAATATCATGAGCATCATCACGGTCATTTTAACAACTTCATGACGCATCAAGATAAGAGACAGATGGGGAAGGGAAGAGATTTGTATGGATTACATAAGGACGGTCATGAAATCGCTGTAGAAGTAGGACTCAACCCTTTTATGTTGCATGGTCATTCGTATGTCATGGCGTTAGTAACTGATATTACGGTACGTAAAGAATACGAAACAGAAATAAAAAATATCAATAATTATCTAGAAGCAAAAGTAACAGAGCGTACCCAACAACTTACAGAAGCACTTGCCGTAGAAAAGGAGCTTAACGAGCTAAAAACAAAATTCTTATCTCTAGTGTCTCATGAGTTTAAAACACCACTAGCTGGTATTCAAACATCGGCTACGCTTGCAGGGAAGTATACGAAAGAAGAACAGCAGAAAAAGAGAGAAAAACACTTGAAAACAATTCAGGGAAAGGTGAAATATTTAAATAATATCATAGATGATTTTTTATCTATGGAGCGTTTGCAATCTGGTAAGATCAATTATAAATTTACCTCCTTTCCCGTCAGTAAAGTATTTGATGAAGTTATTTATGATGCCAATGTGCACCTTAAAGATGGGCAGACTATTACATACCCTAAGAATATTGGAGATTTGATTATAGAGTTTGACGAAAAAATATTAGAATTAGCACTTACAAATCTTATTCATAATGCTGTGAAATATTCTAGCGAAAACTCTACGGTAGATATTATCGTAACTAAAGAAGACAAACATTTACAGATTACAATTAAAGATGAAGGGATAGGGATACCAGAGAAAGAACAAAAGTTTATTTTTGATAGATATTTTAGAGCAGAAAATGCTTTAACCAATCAAGGAACTGGGATAGGACTTAATATTGTAAAAAGCCATCTAGAAAATTTAGGAGGAACTGTCTCTTTTTCAAGTAAAGAAAATATAGGTTCTACCTTTATTGTGACCATTCCCTTAGTAGAGAACTAACTGTATTATTATATTGAATATGAAAACTATTTTATTAATTGAAGATGATACCGCTTTACGCGAAAATACTGCAGAACTTTTAGAACTAGCAGACTATCATGTGATTACTGCTGCAAACGGAACTTTAGGAATTACGGCTGCCAAAGAAAACCTTCCAGATATTATTGTATGCGATATTATGATGCCAGAAACCGATGGATATGAAGTACTAGAAGTCGTATCTGAATATCCTGACACAAGTCATATCCCTTTTATATTTCTCTCTGCAAAAACAGAGCATAAAGAAATACGAAAAGGAATGAACCTGGGAGCGGATGATTATCTCACCAAACCTTTTGAAGAAGAGGATCTCATAAGTGCTATTGAAAGTCGTATGGCGAAAGCTACGATACTTTCTAACATCGTTAGGGAGCCTATAAAAGAGGTAGATGAACATCAGATACGGAGTCTTCACGAGTTAAAAAACTTTTTTGATGATACAGGCGAAATTGTCACCTGTAAAAAAGGGGAAGTGATTTTTGAAGAAGGAGACAACTCAAACCATATCTATTTAATTTTAAAAGGGATTGTAAAGACCCATAAAATGGACGAAAATGGTAAAGAGCTTATCACGGCTTTGTTTAAGCCTGATGATTTCTTAGGATTTACGTCTTTCATAGATAATGTGTCCTATCAAGAATCTGCTACAGTGATAGAAGATGCTACACTTGCCTCAGTAGTAAAGCATGACCTAAAAGATGTTTTAGTAAAAAGTCAGAAAGTATCCTTAGAACTCATGGAGCTTTTAACTGATAATCTTTCTGAGATCAAATCGCAATTATTACAAATGGCGTATAGTTCTGTGCGTAAAAAAACAGCACAAACCATCTTACAATTTGTAGACATCCTTAATAAAACACCAGAAGAAGGGATTCGTATCTCCAGAAGTGATCTTGCCAGTGTAGCTGGTATCGCAACAGAGAGTTTAATACGTACGTTATCTGGATTTAAAAAAAGAGGGTTTATAGAAATAGAAGGACGTAACATTAGAATACTAGATATAGAAGGTTTAAAAGGGGTCGAATAATTGGTCTATATGCTTATGTAAAGATGGGTTTGATGCTATGTACGCTTTAACGTTACACGCTGCCTATGGTTGTGAATCTCACGAGTTCGATTTTGCGAAAGCGTAAAAAACCATATCGATAAACTGATATTTATCATAGTTACCTAGCGTTCATCAAAATATATTTGTTCTTGTTACAAATTATTTAGAATGAAAAATATTTTAATTCCAGTAGATTTTTCTAAAGTATCCTGGAACGCTTTACACTGTGCTCTATGCTTCTTTGGGAATGTTCCTGCACACTTCTATATCATTCATGTAGACACTTCTTCAGACCATGAAGAAGCTAGCGAAGGAACATTATTAATACATAAAAACATAGCTGTTCATCAGAAACTTGAAGAATGGCTTCGGTTGATACATAAGAAAGCTAAGTCTCATCATAAAATAGCTACTCTAGAAAGAAAAGGTAGTTTTATAAGCACCATGAAGGATGTAGTAGCGACCCATAGTATTGACCTTATTGTCATAGGAACGAAACAATCTAATGTGTTTGAGGATTCATTACTAGAAAGTTATACCCGAGCCGTCATTACACGTATAAAATGCCCAACCCTAGTGGTGCCTCAAGATGTACCTTGTCCTATTCCCAAACAAATGGCATTGCTCACTGACTTTAACTTTAGACACAATTCAAAAGCGTTAAAAACAATATCTGAAATTGTTACGGTAGGAAATGCTCATTTGACGATTTTAAATTTATTAAAACAAGAAGGGTATACGAGTAACAGTCAAGAAGAAAATAAAGGTTTTTTAAAAGATGCTTTTTCAAATTTGGACCACAGTTTTCATTTTGTCGTTAATCAGACCATGGATGAAGCTTTGCAATTCTTTATAAACATCCATCAGGTAGATCTTGTTATTTTATTTGCTAAGAATATGAATTTTTCAGAACATTTACTGTTCTCTCCTTCTACAGATACGCCAATTAATTACCATAAGAAAACTCCTTTCTTAATTGTACACGAATAAAGGGTATAGCTGATAAAAATCATATTTATTTATCAGAATATGAGATAGTTTTGAGTATGCTATTACTAAAACTACTTATATGAGAAAGATCATAATCCCCGTAGATTTTTCAGAAAATTCTTGGAATGCTCTTAGATGTGCTCTTCAATATTTTAAGTATGAAAAATCTGATATTTACATTTTTCATGCCTATGCAGATCATGTATATAATCATGTAGATGTGGTGTCAAAACAAGCACTTGATGCTTACAAAAAGGTTCACAGAAAACAAGTTGAACAAGATTTAGAGACTGTTCTACAAAGAATTCAGAAATATGGTCCAAACCCAAAACATACATATATCCCTAAGGCTGTTTTTGGAAGCTTACTAGATGCAGTCAATGACTTTGTAGAACATGAAAATATTGATCTCATTGTTATGGGAACCAAAGGGAAGACAAATGATACTACAATTACGTATGGTAGTCATACGCTACAAATGCTTAAATATGTAACCTGTCCTGTGTTGGGTATCCCATCTGAGTATACCTACGAACGACTTACTCATATTGTATTTCCATCAAACTTTATGGTGCCTTATAAAAATAGAGAACTGAAACTACTGTCTTGTTTGGCAAAAAGCTATAAATCTACAATACATCTCTTGTATTTGTCAAATTATGATAGACTTTCATTACGACAGGAAGATAATAAAGCATTGATAGCATACTGTTTGAAAGATAATAATATTCAATATGCGCGAAGAGATTATGGGCCTATTACAAAAACAATAAATACCTATATCAAAGATGAAGGTATGGAGATGATTGTCATGGTAAACTCAAGGCATTCCTATATGGAGGAATTGTTGAATCAG
>CAKZKZ010000394.1 GCA_937124495.1 uncultured Dokdonia sp.
AAATCATAGATGATTTAGAACAATTAGAAATGCATGGATTCAATCCAGATATGAAAATCTTAATATCCAAAATGTGTACTGATGAAAATATTGAAATAGTAAAAAATAATTTTATAAAACAATTTAAAGCATTAAACATTTAAAAAAATAGCGTTTAGTTTAAAAGATACACACTACAAAAATTACACTTATAACAATTCAGATAAAAAGTTTAGCAACAAAAGATAAAGGAGAAAAAATTGAATAAAAAAAATGATTGTTATTTAAGTGAAGTTAAGTGGTGTCATATCGCAACTCGCTACCTCTACCCATTAGGGATTTGCTCTAGCAAGCAAATGGTAGCTTAACACTAAACGCCCAGAGGGTATGAAGGTTTAATTTCATGGATACATTAAAACACAAACTGATGACTGAAATATATTCAGTCATCAATAATCAAAATCAAGGAACTTCTAGCTATAGATATGTTAGAAGAACCGCTCTCAAAAGCATAGTCAAAGACTTGCTTGATCTTAAATTAAATCTTTATACCTTTAATCACTTAAATAACAATCATTTTGATAGTCTGCTAAGACATTGGCAGGCTAAAGGTAATTCTGTATCTACGATTAGAAACAAAAAAGCAATTCTTTCGTGGTTTCTAAGCTCTCTGGGCAATAAACTCAATTTACCAGCCAACTCAGAGCTTCAATTATATCGTGATGAATCAAAGCCTTATACTCATATTCATGAGGAACTCATTCATGACATCTACCATCCATACAATCGATTTCCAACTGTACTTTGGGTTGTCAAAGACAGAATCAATACGCATTAATATGCGTAAGTCATATTCAGGAAGAGAAATATACATATCAAACAAACTTGCATTTAATTCAAATGATAGGATTATCAATGTCATTAGCCAGAAACAAAAAGATGCTATCAAATATAGATATTCTGTATTAAAAGAATATAACAGTCTTACTGAAATGCTAGACGAAAAAAAGCTTTTATCATTCTACAACACAGAGTTACAAATAAACAACATATCCAAAGATGTTGATCTTAGAAAACTTTTCATTCAAAGCCAGATTTCTAAATATAAAGCTACTGGGATGAGTGAAAAGCTTTATGTTAGAGAGATTATGGCTGAAACAGGATTCAAAACTGTGACGCAATTAATTAAGGTTGCTTACTCATGAGCAACAAAAAATTCAAAAGAGCTCAGTACTCAATAATTCAGTTCATTAAGAACAATGCTAAGGGTAAGTCATACGCTACACAGAATAGTATACGTGAAAGGCTTGTGAAGTCCACCAAAGACCTACATCAAATAGACTATAAGGTTATGAATATACAATCAAAGCATATTGATGGACTTGTGAAACATTGGCAAGAGCAAAAACTCTCAATTGGTTCTATCAAGAATAGGGAGGCTGATTTCAGATTTATAACAGGCAAACCTAACTTATTCAAAGAGCACCGTCAAGTTAAGTTGTTGAAATAATGGTCGTTAACTTTTCTATAATATAATCCATATTAGGATTTATATACTTATTACTTCCATAGCTGTAAAAGCCATCATCTAAAAAGAAAGGTAAATGTTTTTTATATCCAACGATTTTCTGCAAGTCTAATAATTTCAATATATTTATTTGATTTATAAAATCATCAGATAACTTTAACAGTGCAATATCTTCAATTCCCATAGAGATTGCAGACAGTACTTTTTTAAACTCTTCTTCGTTATTAAATATCAATCTTTGTACTTGCATATAAAGATTTTCTTTTTCTTTAATATCTTTTTCTTTATGAACTTCTTCTCCCTTATTCATTGTTTTTATATCTTCGAGCTGTGATTTTTCATTTTCATGAAGGGCTATTTTTTCTATAGTACCTAAAAAATATTTAGCCTTTGTTGTTTTTATTTTCTCTTCTAAATATGCTCTTTCGGTAGTGTCAATAGCTTTTTGAATGACATCAGCTGAATAGTCCATTTCGATTTCTGATATCCTTTTTGCTCTTATTCCATATTCAAATAGAATTGTTTCAAACTCTGAAATATCATCATATTCATCAGAATATTCTGTCGAAATATCAAACCCATAAAGATTAGCGTCTTCTGAGTTATCAATATTATTCTTAGATGCTTTTATAATTGTTTGCTTTTTATAATCAAAATATAGATTAATCCACTTAAAAGCTCTTCCTTCTTTTTCAAGTTTATAATCAAATTTAAGATCTGTATATTCATTAATTTCACTTTTAACAACGTCTAAAACCCTTTCTTTAAACATATGTATAGGCTTATATTTACCAGTAAGCCCTAACTTTAACTTCAATTCCTCGACCTCTATTTTTTCTTCTGTTTTCTTTTGGTTATTACTTATATCTTTAATTATCTTTAGAAATATATAAGTATAAACCGAATAACCGCTCTTTAATGGAGTAACGTATTCAAAATTTATTTTTGTATATTTAACAAAGGTTACAAGGTTTTCTAGTGCATCTGAATTTATCTTAAGCTTTAATGAAGCCTCTTTTGCAGAGTACGTTACTTTTGAAAACCACGAGATACTGTCTCCAGAGTCTTTATCTGGATCGTTAGGATGCGGTGTGTTAAATGATTTTTTTATTAATCCTTGTCGCACTGCCTTAATTTCCCTAGAGAAATTATCTTTAGTTACACCTGTTATGCTCATCCATTCAGTTTTTGATATAGTAAATTCTAAAGGTATTTTGTTAAGTAAATTAGTTACTTCTTGATTATCAGTATCTGGAAGATATATCTTATACGGATCTAAAAAAG
>CAKZKZ010000395.1 GCA_937124495.1 uncultured Dokdonia sp.
AATCCATTCCCTCGTAAATCTGGGATGATAACCCGATATCCATTATCTAATAGTTGTTTCTTGATGGCTGTACCATTCCAAGAGCTTGCATCATTTATAAAACCATGTATTAAGATCACTGGTTCTCCTTTTCCTTCATCTAGATATGCAATTGTGCTACCATCAAAAGATGACATTTTCTCTTGTGAGATTGCTGTTGTAGCGATACACAAACAGATGAACATAACATAGATACATTGGTTTTTCATACTAAATGGTTAGAACGCTAAGATATAAAAGAGTTTTGGTTTTACTCATTTTGTAGATTGCTATTACGTGTACTATACTAATAAAACAAGTTGTAGAGCATTTATGGAAACCTTAGATACGGTTGTCAATTATGATTATTATCATTATTTAAAAAATGTATTCCTTTTAGTTTTGAAAAAAGAACAAATGGAAGTCTTAAAACTTACAGATAAGAATATTCAAGATGAGCATATTTGTTGCGCTATAAGTGATAAAAAATGTAGAAGTGGATATGGAAAGAAAAAGGAATGGTTAAAAAAAGAGTTCAAAAATGGTTATCATTTTCAAAAAGTTGATGTTCGTGGGAAAGTATTTATTGAATATGTTCCAATAGAAACTTCCTGGCTTCCATTAGTTGGAAAGAATTTTATGGTTATTAATTGCTTTTGGGTTTCTGGACAATTCAAAGGGAAAGGTAACGGAAAAAAGCTTTTAGGACAATGTTTAGCTGACTCTAAGGGAATGGATGGAATTATAGCTGTTTCAAGTGATAAAAAACGACCTTTTATGTCTGATCCAAAATTTCTAAAACATCAAGGATTTGAAATCATTGACGAGGCAAAACCTTATTTTAAACTTTGGGGGTTAAAAATAAATCCAACTGCTGAATTTCCTAAATTTATGGAAACTGCAAAGTCTGGTCGTTGTCCTAATAACAATGGAATTACTGCATATTATTCTAATACGTGCCCATTTACAGAGTATTACACAAATGAATTATTGAGAGAGTACGCAAAAAAGAACAGTATTCCTTTAAAAATCAATCATATTAAAACTCAAGAGGATGGGCAGAAAATGCCAATTCCTTGGATCATTAATAGTGTCTTTTATAAAGGTCAATTAGTGAGTTTAGAAATGAAAGTAGAACGGCATTTGGAAAAAATAATTAGATGAAAATCATAAAAAAATGCATGAAATTAACTGTGAATTCTGAGGAACTCATTTTAAACAAAATTGAAATTACGAACTAACTTAGATGTCTTTTCTATACGTTCTTCTACGCTTATGTAACTCGTGTTCATAATTTTTCCAGAGCTGTTGTATGGCTTTGTTTTCCTCTAGTTCTGGATTGGTCTCTACATCGGTAATACCTCTATTATTAAAAAGATCTTGCATCATCTGAAAGATAACAGCTGTCACTCCTTTATTTTGATAATCTGGATCAATTCCTATCAGATAGAAAGAAGCAGTACTTGTTTTTTTCTTTGCTTTTAATAAATGATAAAAACCAAAAGGGAATAAGGATCCATTTGCTTTCTTAAGTGCTTTAGAAAATGATGGCATTGTAATCGCAAATGCAACTAGTTTCCCCTCTTTATCTTGTACACACTTTATATAGTCTGGATGTATATATTTAAGGTATTTTTCTTTATAGTGATCTATTTGGTATTGTTGTATAGGGACAAATGTAGATAGCTTATCATAGGTTTTATTTAATAAACCAAACATCTCGTCTACATACGGCTTGATATCGTTAGAAGACTTAAATTGTAAAGGAGTAAGATCATATCGTTTGGCAATGATATTGGCAAACTTTTTGACTTTCGGGTTTTGCTTGTCTGGCGGATCAATTTTTATTTTAAACTCGACCCATTCGGCTGCTTTTTCAAAGCCTAATTGTTCAAAATGATCTTTATAATAGGAAAAATTATACCACGTAATCATGGTATTCAAATATTCAAATCCTTCTACAAGTAATCCTGCTTTCTCCATATTTGAAAAGCCTACGGGGCCTTCCATAAATTCAAGATTATTAGCGATAGCTATTTCACTTACTTTATTGAGAAGTGCCTTTGTGACTTCAATATCATCGATCACATCAAACCACCCAAAACGCATTTTGGGTTTTCCTTGTTCTTTAACTTCTATGTGGTTAATGATAGCACATATACGTCCTACAGGAGCCTTGTCTTTATAAGCTAAAAAGTAACGAGCCTCTGCATTTTTAAACACAGGGTTCTTGGTAGGATCCATACTATCTAGCTCATCAGCAATAATAGGAGGAACCCAATTGGGTTCATTCTTGTATAACAAAAACGGGTACTTAACAAACTGTTTAAGTTCCGCCGATGTTTTCATTTCTTTTAGGGTAATCATGTAGTCAAATACGTCTGTTTATAAATTGCCACCACCGTCTCCTCCATCAGGATCAACGCTATCTCTTCGTTTCTTTTTATTCTTCTTATTGATCTTTTCAGCTTGTCGTTGCGAAGCTGTTTTTTTCTTTTTTTTATCATCGCCTTCTTCAGCGTCACCTTCTTTGGTATCTTCTATAGTTTCATCCTTTTTATGTAAATCCAATCGCCAAGATAATCCTGCGGCAACATTCCATCGAGAAGGAGTGTCTTTAAAATTAATCAATCCACTGACATCTACTTGTAGATTTTTTGTAAATAAATAGGCACCACCCCCACGTATGAGATTATCTGCATATAAAGCGCCAGTGATTAATTGGTACTCTGCAAAGAAAGCAATCTTTTCTGTAGCCGAATGCGTCATGGTT
>CAKZKZ010000396.1 GCA_937124495.1 uncultured Dokdonia sp.
TGGTTCCAAAATTAGGATCTAATTGTGTCCAGTCTTTTGCCCAGTATCCGTGATACCCATACGTAACTCCTGTACCTTCATCTACAGCTCCATGTACTTGCTCTACAACAGGAGTAAACCATAAAGCATTGATGCCGAGTTCTGTAAAATACCCTTCTTCAATTTTATTTTTAATTCCTTTTAAATCACCACCTTCAAATCCTCTTAGAACGGCTGTTTTCTTAGACCTTTCAAAATTGATATCATTAGATGGATCACCATTATGAAAACGATCTGTCAATAAAAAATACATATTGGATGCTTCCCATAGAAATGGCGTCGGTATTTCTACTTCTTCTACGGTAATATCTGACGTGCTTTTATCTGTTTTTTCTTCTTTACAAGCTGATACTAAAAACAATAAAACAAACAAAGAGTAGATTACGTAATTCTTCATGAAGATTGATTTGAAAAGCTAAGCTACTAAATTGCATTTAAAAAGCAATCTCTTTTCACGCAAAGCGAAAGAAAATAAGTATTTTTGATATTATAAAAAAACATTTATGTCATCTTTAAAAGCTTGGATTCAAGCAGCTAGATTACGCACATTACCATTATCAATATCAGGGATATTAGTAGGTGGCGGAATGGCTGTACGTACTGGTTTTTTTGATTGGAAAATCTGCGTGTGTGCCTTGTTAGCAACTCTTGGATTTCAGATATTATCTAATTATGCAAATGATTATGGAGATGGTATAAAAGGGACAGATAATGAAGATAGGGTTGGTCCTGCGCGTGCGATGCAAAGCGGATTACTTACCGCTGCAGATCTCAAAAAAGGAATTGTTATTACTTCTATATTGACCATTATAGTTGTGGTTTATTTGATTTATATTGCTTTTGGAGCAAATCAATTAGCACTTTCTTTGATATATGTATTTTTAGGAATCAGTGCTATTGTCTCAGCTATAAAATATACGGTAGGTAAAAGTGCCTACGGGTATAAGGGGTTAGGAGATGTCTTTGTGTTTATATTCTTTGGACTTGTTGCTGTGATGGGATCCTATTTTTTATATGCTCAAGAATTACCTATATATCACTTTTTGGGAGCCATAACAATTGGCTTATTATCAACAACGGTTTTACATCTTAATAATATGAGAGACCGTGTGCAAGATCAAAAAGTAGGGAAAAATACACTAGCGGTGATGTTAGGGAAAGATGGCGCATTGCGCTATCACAATATTTTATTTGGGTGTAGTATTCTAAGTTGGTTAGGCTATTTATTACTTTCTAATGCACAACCCATATTGTTTATGAGCTGTCTTGCTTTCTTACCTTTATTAGGTCACTTTATAAAAGTGCAAAAAACAAAAGACCATACGGCACTAGATCCACAATTAAAAGTGGTTGCATTATCTACTTTTTTACTTTCGGTAGTATTCTTTGCTATTACATATTTTACTATTTAAATCTTCTTTTTGAAAGCTACTTATCACAAACATATCTTGAATTTTAAAAGGGCTAGCGGTACGTCTAGAGGAATTTTAAAAACCAAAGAGACTTGGTATATTGTAATAGAAGACAGTGGTAAAAAAGGAATAGGAGAGTGCGGTATTTTAAGAGGGCTGAGTTATGATGATCGCCCAGATTATGAAGAACGTTTACGCTGGACCTGTGCTCACATAACAAAGGGTCTGGAAAATCTTTGGGAAGCTTTAAAAGAGTTTCCAAGTATTCAATTTGGTGTAGAGATGGCTTTTCGTTCTCTAGAAGCTCCAAATCCTTTTGTGTTATTTCCTTCCAAATTTACTGACCATAGAGATGCGATTGCCATCAATGGATTGGTGTGGATGGGCGATGCCGTGTTTATGAAGGAGCAGATAGAACAAAAATTGGAGGCAGGTTTTGATTGTATCAAGATGAAGATAGGCGCTATTGATTTCGAAAAAGAAATGGCATTGCTTCGATTTATTCGTACGCACTATGATGCTTCAAAAATAACATTACGTGTAGATGCTAATGGTGGGTTTGCTTTTGCGAAAGCAAAAGAAGTTTTAAAACAATTGGCAATACTAGATATACATTCTATAGAACAGCCTATCGCAGTAGGAAATTGGGAACAGATGAAAGAACTCTGTGCCGAAACACCTACGCCTATTGCATTGGATGAAGAATTAATAGGAATCACAGATGTAACAAAAAAGCGAGATGTACTACAAACCATACGGCCGCAATACATTATATTGAAGCCAAGTTTTGTGGGTGGATTCAAAGGTAGTGAAGAATGGATAGATCAAGCAGAAGCGTTAGATATAGGATGGTGGATCACATCTGCCTTAGAGAGTAATGTAGGGCTTAA
>CAKZKZ010000397.1 GCA_937124495.1 uncultured Dokdonia sp.
TAGATAATTCAATACTCGTAAAACTAAATTATTCTGCTGGAAGCTCCAATTGTAATGATTGGAGTTTTTTTAATGATATTACTATTTCGTATTTCGCACCGCTTTCACTAGATCTGCAGAGACGTTTACAAAGTGTTTGGACATATACAAAAATCCATAGGTGCTAACTCCTACAATAATTACTTTTGTAATAGGGTGTTTTAAAATATCTTTTTTAGCAGTGATAGATTTTTGCTTCTACGTTGATCGAATTTAAATCAAGTTTTTCTTTGATTAATTTTTGTCTTCTTCTCATGCATACTACTTTTTAAGTTCATAGTTTTTCTCGTTTGCACAACGTTTCTAAACGCTAAACTCTTTTTACGGGAAATGAAATCTCTACATCTAATTTGTGAAACAAAGATATGGAAGAAAGCAGTGATATCATTTGTGATATTTTGGTCAGTGAACAATGATTGAAAAAAACAAAATGTGACTACAATGAACCTTAAAGTAATACTTTAAGTAAATAAAAAATTAGCACTCGTTTTTTCGCGGATAAAGCTTGAAGTAAAATCAATTCTTTTTTAAACTCATTAAATCAGACATTTTTAATTTTTTCAAAATGTTGATGATAAACCTAAAAAACGATTAATAAATAAGATTTATTAATCGTTTTTTTTCAAAATTATTTCTTTTAATTCATTTTTCTTAAAACACATAATCAATTGATATTCATTAGGTTAATGAATAAAAAATAAAAATGGTTTTATTTTTTTTGAAATAAAATAAAATAAATTGATTTTTTAAATGAAAAAACTTCTATTCTGAACTTAAATTTTTTAATTTTTTTCAAAAAATTACTTGTTTTTAAAATTTCGAGACTTTCTATAATCATTTGTATAGCACAAAATTTTATAAATAATAATTCAATTCTATTTCAAGCTTTTGTTTTCATAAATGTATAAACCTGTATTTAAGAAATTGACAATTTATAAGAGAAAAAAGATAGTTGAAAATTGACTTTTCAGCTATCGCAGTAGTGAGTATTTTTTGTGTTATTTACATATTAACATAAAATATATTTGCATAGACTTTGTAAGCCGAATTTCAAAAAGAACATTGCTATATAAGAAGAAAAATAGCAACAGGATATTAAATTTGATTATAAAAATGATACGGAAAATTTAATCAAGAAATGTAATCCAAAATACTTTTATAGAAATGACCTAAAAGTTTAGGGTTCTGAAGCCTCTGTACTTTCTTTTCACAATCGCGAAATAATGGTAAGCGTGGTTTCTGTTTTGAAGTTCGTTTTTGCTCATTACTTACAAAACGTCTAATCTGCGCATGGGTAATTAATTTCGCTCTTGTGACCTTCTGTGATCGTTTTTGATTTTCGTACCACCTTTTTGTACCTGTAAAGCCAAAAGGGTTTTTGGTATCAAAGTACCTATCGGGTAATTGAACAAAACGTTTTTCTCTGTCTTTATCAAGATATTTTTTGACGAGTTTTAATCGTGCTATGTAAACTTGATGTACTTTCTCTAAATGCCGATCCTTGACAGGTGTGTCCCCATCCAGTACTACTTCTTTCGCGGTTGTTATTTGATACTTGTTTAAGAATTGATCTTTGTAAATAGTTTGACGTGCAAACTTCCATAGCTTTTCTACATAAGAAATAAGAAAGGGAATCCCCGAAGCTTCAAGCCTTGAATCTATGCCTTTTGCCTGTGTTTTAACTTCAGGAAGTTCTCCTTCCTTCTCTACATCATTTGTACGCTTAAAATTTCGCGCCCCTGGTGTGCCTTGCGAAAGTGGCTCTTTTATTTTTTCTTTGCCTTCCTTCTCTACGTATCCTGCCAATTTGTTACCAGCTAGAGTTTTAACTTTGGAAGAACTCGAACTTAACTTCCTATCAATGTTCAATTTTTTATCAACTGCTATTAATATATTATTTATGTAACTATTGTTACTAGCGTCTGTTTGGGGACAACTTGTCTGATAATCTTTTTTAAAAAACTGATTATCAGTTGTTTTTGTTTTTTCGTTTTCTTTTTGATTTGTTGTCTTATTGACAGCTTTTTCACTGTTTATCAACAGTATCTTAGGGTTTAAATAAAGTTCATAATTTGCCTTACGACCATAATTAATTTTCTCGATGATAACATTGGCTTGTAAAAGTTTTTTAAGATGTCTTTTAATAGTTCTGGTACTTACGTGAGAAATCTTTGCCAACTGTACGTTATTTGTTGCTAAGGGTGGAATAGAAGCAGTATCAAAACCAGCTTTTTTACTAGCTTTAAATAATGAAGCACCATAAATTCTAATAATCTCTCTAGCTGTTGCAATCACAGGTTGACGCAAACGACTTGAAAGATCATCAGAAAAAGCATTGTGTTTTTCTACAAAAACATCAAGCGCTTTAAAAACAGTTGAAAAATGAATGATGCTCATTATTTATTAAAAGTATTAACCAGTAAATCATCCATAGCTGATGCTATTGAGATTAACTTTTTCTTTCTTCTCTTAGGTTTCTTAGCAGTCACTTTTTGTAAATCAAGCATACCATAAAGCCGCAGCTTTTCATCTGCGCTCAATGCTTGAATTACGTTATATACAGTTTCTGCTTTCAATTATGCTGTTGTTTTGTTTTTTTAGTTAATCACCATAAATCAATACAAAAAACAATGAGTTTTATAGCTTAGATAATCAATTCTGACTTATTAAAAATCAGGCAAAAGAAGTCTTGGTCGCTCAGTAAAGCAACTTTGTAATTGTGACAAAAGTTAGAATTGACTACATCATGTGTAGAGAAATATGATGTAGTATCAATAAGAGTTGGTAACTTCTTTTATTATCTAAAAATTTTTAATGTTTGTTACAATCATATAGATTGTATGGATGATGCAATTTTGTTTTTTAACTACTTTTTATTTTAAGGGGTTTATAAAATATTTTCGATGGGTAAGCATTTTATTTTCTTTTCCTGCTTACTGGGTTACTAATTCTTTTTATTAGACTTGAAGTAAAGCTAACTAATTTTTCATTCAAAAACTACAGACAAGAATGAAAAGGGGTAAATTTTAAAAAATATAAATCACTTATTTACAGAAAGTTGACTTAAAAATGATCTAAAAATGACTTAATATTTACGTAAAGTTTCCTAAATATTTACATAAAGTTGTACTAAACTTTGCCTCTTTTTTTACTTCTTCTGTACTTTTATTTTCCACCGTGATGTGTGCTGATATTTTTCAACACACGGGGATACGATGTGCGCCCAATGAGTCACCGCGGTCTCAGTCTCAGTCAAGCCCAAGAGTTGCGATAGCCTTCTTTGGGATCTCAAGGAATCTTAAATTGACTCTTCCATTGTTTGAGAAGTATGTGTTTGGTGCTCTTGGTCGACATGGAATACAAAGTGATGTGTACTGGCATACCGTCACAAAACACTCTATATCGAATATTCACACGACAGAAAGAAATGAAGAACTTAATCGATTTGATGTCCAATTGATGAATCCATGTGTATTTGAATTGGCAGATGAGCATCATGCGATGCGACTGAAAGCTCCAGAGCGTCTGCTAAATGGTCTTTGTCA
>CAKZKZ010000398.1 GCA_937124495.1 uncultured Dokdonia sp.
GTCACAATCAATTATTTTATTACTTATATAAACCTCTAATAAACAAAATCGACCAAACTCTCTATATCTTGATACTCTTTGACTCCATACTTGTTCCCATGAATCAATTAACTTAATCTTTTTATCATGATCAATATTTTTAGTTAAAGCTTTAAATTCTTCTGATCCCATATATAAATAAAAAGCATCTACGAGAGTGTTAATCAATGATTCCTTAAGTCCAAGATGAAGCATATTTGGCATTTCCTCCCACGAACCTTTTGTTATCTTATAATATTTTCCATCTACTGGATCTGTGTCTTTATAATTCCAACTAGGATAGTTGCTATTACATTTTCTCTCATTTAATAAGTTGACTATCCTTGAGGAGATGTCATTTGTGCTTACTATAACTTCTCTATGAAAGTTGAAAACCCAATTCCAACGATCAGTTTTAGTTGAGGCCAAAAACAACCTTTTTATGTAATTATCTATTTCAGTAATATCAAGACGAGAAAATGAATTTTTATTCTCATATAAATCATAGCCACAACTTGGGCAGCCGTAGGGGTTAGCCAAAGCATCAACTGATAATATATTTGGGATTTCCTTATTACAACATGGACAAGATTCAAATAACTTGCAACTATGAATTGGACAGTGTGAAAATAATGGGCTCATGAAGAAAGGTGTATGAAAACCATATTTTATACACTCAGGACAAAAAATAAGTTTATCGATATTATCTTTTTTAAGATTTATATTTAACGATTTAAAGCAAGGCAAGTACTTAAGATTAAAAATATCTATATCTGTGCTTTCTAGACCAAGGCCAAACTTTCGCCTTAGTAACGAAAAGTCTACATTTGAATCTGTATATTGATAGAAGCTTCTAAATCGGCCTCTCTTATTTTTGATAATTAGCGCTCTAAAATCTGAAAAATCGATATGATTAAACCTTAGAATCTTGTTAACAAGAGACCAGTTTGACTCATGAATGCCTGGATACTCAGCTGAGTAAGTAAGTCTTGCTGTCATAAGCACCCCATATGGAAATCTTGCACTTTAAAAAATATAGACTATAAATTAGTGAACAGCAAAGCCTTTATCGTACAAGGTAATAGACAATGAATAACGAGCATCCTGTACTTACCACTAAATATATACTGGCTTCAGAAGCAATTGAGGTATTGTTAAACGATGTGTGTACTTGGGTTACAGCTCGTCAAGCTGGTGCAATTGTCTATGGTAAGCAAAGGCTTGGGAAATCACGAGCAATTCAGTATATCTATAGCAATCTATCGTTTTATCTTGGTCAAAAGATCCCCGTCATTCTATTTCAAACTAAAACAGACACAAAAATTACCGAGTCAACGTTCTTTGGGCAACTCCTACAATCTGAAAATCATGCTTTTGCAAAAAGAGGAAAGGGCGCAGACTTACGTGATCGTTACATTGAATATTTGTTCCAGCTTGCTAAAAGCCTTAATCAGGACGTATTAGTTTTTATTTGTGATGAGGCACAAAAGCTAAAAGAAATTCAGTATGGTTGGCTAATTGACATTTATAATGAGCTTGATGCAAGAGGTGTAAAAATGCTGGTTATACTTGTTGGGCAACCAGAGTTAATGGCCCAAAGATCAGCATATATTCAGACAAGACAGTTACAAATTGTAGGTAGATTTATGACTCATATTCATGAGTTTCATGGTCTATCATCCTTAGAGCACGTAGATAGAGTGCTTAAATGTTATGATGATGGCTCAGAATGGCCAAAAGACAGTGGAGTGACTTACACCCAGCATTTTTTACCAAAAGCTTATTCAAATAGATGGCGTTTATGGCAACAATCAAAGATTATATGGGATTGTTTGCGAGATGCTAAACAGAATGCTGGTCTTGGACCTTTGAAACAAATCTCAATGCAAGCATTTACTCAAGTAATCGCTACTATTCTTATAAACGCATCGGATAATGATTCAATCGATTTTAGCTTAAAAAAAGATATGATTTTCGATGCTATAGATCACTCAGCTTATATTTATCAGGATTTATATTATGATTAGCACTGAGCAATATAGATTCAGTCCAGTATATATACCTGCTAGTTTCAAGCGAAACACAAATCATTGGTATGTAAAAAGCTGGAAAGCAAAAGATAATAGAATTGTGGATCTTTATAGTCAACTTGAGTATTTTAATTTCTTACTTCACGAAATAAATCCTGATGTACAATTATTATGTGAGCAGCCATTACATATAAATTGTAAATTCAATGGGGCTCGCTTAAATTATATATTTGATTTATGGGTTAAATGGCGAAGCGGATATGAAGAACTAATTGAAGTAAAGCGAAAAGATGATCTTGTTCCATCACCTAGTGGAAATCTAGAACCTAAGAACTGGAGTTTAATCAGCCAGTGGTGTAGTGAAAACGGATATAGTTGCCGTTTTATAACAGATAATGAAATTACTTCAAATAGGGTACTTTTATCAAATTCAAGACAAGTACTAAAGTATAATCCCGATTACATTGACCTTAGTTTACGTTCAGAACTAATGAGTAAAATAACTACAGGCGTTAAAGTATCATTAGTTGATATTTTGAATCTATACAGTTATGTATCTGAAGAAACTTTCATGTCTACACTAATTTACTGCTACATAAATGGCGAGTTAGAAACTGACTTAAAAGAGTTTCCACTTTCTAAAGTAACAAAAATATTTGGTGTATAAAATGAAACCTAATATTTCAACCTTATCCGACGAACAACGCGACATTAAAAATTGGCCTGACGTTTATCATGATAAATTCCCTCCCCAAAAGAGGATGATGTTTGAAGTAAGAAAAAAATCAATTATTTCTTGGTTTGATGGCAAAGAATTAAAATATATATGCATAGAAAATAATATAACTAGATCTCAATTATATAGATGGATCAATAGATGTATTGCCAAACATGAAGATGGGAGAGTATTTGGATGGCGAGGAGTTACTCCATTTAAAAATCACGTTGCATACAAAGGAAATCTTTCTCTTAATAAAACTAAAGGCCATGCAGGCTCTTTGAAGCAGTTATTTGATAGTTATCCTGAAATATATTCAAAATTAGTAGATAGTTTTTTTTCAAAAAAGAAAGGAGACGAGAGATTCAAAAAAGTTGATGTCTTACATAAGGAGTTTATAAAGCTTTGTCGAAAAAATGGGATCAAAGACGATGAATACCCATTGAATACAGCTACTTTAGCCAGAGCTTCATTTTACCGTTTATTTAAAAAGATATCAGAAATTAATTATAAGAAATTTCTAGAAACCCGACAGCCTGAAGCTCCTAATAGATCTGAATTTTTTACAAGTCCAAATGATGATAACTTCATACCTTGCTTCAGGCCCTATGAACGAGTAGAAATTGATGGCCATAGAATTGACCTCCTGCTGAATGCAGTTATTAAGCAAGTTGATGGTTCATTTACTACGAAGGAAATAGAACGTATTTGGATTATTGCTTGTATTGATAAAGCAAGCAGAGCAATTCTTGGTTATCATCTTAGTTACAGTAGAGAATACTCATCCGCTGATGTTTTAATGGCCGTTAAAAACTCCATTGATCCATGGAAGCCTAAAGAGATCGTGATTCCAGGTCTTACATATGCACTTGGTGCAGGATTTCCATCGGGTCTGATTGAAGACCTCAAATGGACGGTGTTTGATGAAATTGCTTTAGATAATGCCAAAGCTCACTTATCAAAGATCGTTGTCGGAAACCTGCTCAACATCGTAAATTGTGCATTTAATGATGGTCCAGTTGGCACTCCAGAGGTTCGCGGTATTGTTGAACGGTTCTTTGGTACTCTTGAAGAGCGCGGTATTCATCGTCTTCCAGGAACAACAGGTAGCTCACCTGACGATAAACGTAGAATAAAAGGGGACTTACCAGTTGTCGAAGCTGATGAATTAGAGGGCCTATTAGAAGTACTGATAGCTAATTACAACATTACACCACATTCTAGCCTGCATAATAAATCACCAATTCAATACTTAGAGTCGTACATAGCAAGTAATAATCCTGTTTTTCGGCACTTGCCTAATCACTTCCAAAGAGACAATAGCATTGCTTCTTTTTCCATTGAAAAAACTGTTCGTGGAAATAAGAACGAAGGTCGACGACCATACATTCAATATGAGAATGCATTGTATAAAAACATTGTACTTTCAAATAGCTTCTCATTGATTGGTCAAAAAATAACAATTGTCGTTGATATTACAGATTTAAGAACTGTAAAAGCATACTTGCCCAATGGTGAAGAATTAGGCGTTCTATCAGCACAAGGTGTATGGTCACTATCTAAACATGATTTAAAACTTAGGAAGTCCATTTGCAAGCTTGTTTCTGATAGAACGATTATTATGTCTAAGCTTGATGATCCAGTGACAATTTATCTTGA
>CAKZKZ010000399.1 GCA_937124495.1 uncultured Dokdonia sp.
CCAGGCTCCGTTCGCTGTCCTGTGAAATACCAATGTGTAACCTTTTTACTTTTACGTTTTGGTCTTAAAAATGCAGTTTGTGATAATGTATTAGCCATTCCGTAGGCATTTCCTTTATAGGAATTGTATTCTTTTACAAAATCATTTACGCAAAATGATTCTTTAAATAAGATATGATCTCTAAATTTTTGTCCAGAGAGTCGTTCAAGGCGTTCCATAATAATATCAAAATACTGATCGCGTAATGCTTGTGTATCTTCTACACCAGGGGCAATCGGTATTAAAAAGAAGCCATTTTCTTTTCCTTCTGGAGCCATGGTCGCATCATTTCTGGATGGAAAATTAGCATAAAACAAAGGCTCTTTTGGCCATGCAAGGTCATCATAAATAGTCCGAGCATGTTCATCAAAATCGGTATCAAAAAACAAATTATGATGGGCTATAGTATCAAATTTCTTATCAAAACCTACATAAAATAATAGGGAAGAAGGTGCAAATGTTTTCTTCTCCCAGTAGGCTTCAGAATATTGTCTGTTCTTTTTAGGTAATAACGTTTCAGAGTGATGATAATCTGCTCCAGAAACGACGATATCTACTTTATGAAGCGTATCATTAATTTTTATTCCTTGCACATTACCGTTTTCTACCTTTATTTCGGTGGCAGGACTATCTGTATGCATGGTAACACCTAACGAACTTGCAAGGTCAATCATTCCTTTAATGACCATGTGCATACCTCCTTTAGGATGCCAAGTGCCTAATCCAAAATCGGCATAATTCATAAACCGATAAAAGGCAGGTGTTTTATTAGGTTTTGCTCCTAGAAATAATACGGGGAATTCTAAGATAGAAACTAATTTTTCGTTTTTAAACGCCTTTCTTACATCATCACTAATGGTTCTAAAAAACTGATTGACACGTATGGCTGTTTCTGGTGTTACTAATTCAAAGGGCGAAAGCCCAGGTTTATTCACCACATCGTTGATTGCAATGTCATAATTAATACCTGCTTTTTGTATAAACTTCTTTAATGCTGGAGAACTTCCCGGTTCAATGCGTTCAAATTCTACAGCTATTTTATCTAAGGTATCACCTATGGTTACAATTTCATCTTGAAACCATACTTGGTACGCTGGATTTAATTTTTCTAAGTGATAAAAGTCAGCAACTTCTTTATCAAAATCTTTAAAGAATTTATCAAAAATATCTGGCATCCAGTACCAACTTGGCCCCATGTCAAACGTAAACCCATCTCTTTTATATTGACGAGCTCTACCTCCTAGTGTATTATTTTTTTCAAATACGTCTACTTTATGCCCAGCCTTGGCTAGATAACAAGCGGCAGAA
The DNA here is from genome assembly GCA_937124495.1 of uncultured Dokdonia sp. Taxonomy (GTDB): domain Bacteria; phylum Bacteroidota; class Bacteroidia; order Flavobacteriales; family Flavobacteriaceae; genus Dokdonia. Next base: position 1,348 of record CAKZKZ010000399.1, read on the forward strand.
AGTGAGGAAAATCCAGAACCTATAACGGCAATGTGTTTAGGCATACTTTGCAACAGATTTATCGATTAAATTCACAAACTCTCGAATACTCATCATCAGGCGTATATTACTAGGAACTGCGCTTTCATCAATTTGTTCTACCATACTTCCTAATACGTAAAGAAGTAAATTTTGCCTCCCAAATAATGTATTAAAATTCTTAAAATACCGTGGAATTTCTTCTTTAGCAGGTTGTACTGTAAAATAGGTTACAAATGAAAGGTTAGGATGATTTATAGATAAATATTTAAGGTTTTCAAGCATAATACTTTGCCCTAGATAAATTACTTTATATCCATGAGATACAATCTCATAGTTCAAAAAGAGAAGCCCTAATTCGTGAATTTCATTTTCAGGTAGAAATAAAGCAAACGTCCTATCATTACGTGGTAATGTTTCCCGTTGTTTCTTCTCAATATTCACAAGAATTTTTTGCTTAATCAAGTTGAAAATAAAATGCTCGTGGGAAGGATTAATCGTATCTGTTTGCCATAATAACCCTATTTCGTGTAATAATGGTAAGAAAGATTCGTAAAAAATCTCTTCAAACGTTTTTATTTCACGAAGTGTATTATAGGTTTTGTAGAAAAGGTTCTGATCAAAATTCATCATCGCTATCTTAAAAGAATTGATAGCATGATTTTGATTGCCAATACTCTTTTCAGATACAATTTGAGCTACAATAGCAGCAATCTCTGTAGAAGAATATTGTCCGATTTTAGAAATCTTATACCTGTTTTCTGTTAGAAACACAACGTTAAGTAATTTTTGAAGATCACTTAAGGAGTACGTTCTAATATTAGTATCTGTACGTTCTGGTTGTAAAAGATTATATCTTTTTTCCCAAATACGTATCGTATGTGCTTTGATACCACTCAGACTTTCTAGGTCTTTAATGCTAAACTTGGTTTTTACTACATTATCCATAAGCTATTTTTAACATACCAAATTTAAACAATAAGTTTCTTTTGTTTAACAAAAGTTAGTTAAAATTTAAACAAAACTAATTTTTAGAAGAATTGCTACACGTAGATAAGGGAGATTTTTGATTATAAAACTTAGGTAGACCTGCAAGAAAAATGACATCATGACTTGTTTAGTCTTGTATGTAATTAATAGTTCTAATACAGGTTCTGGTTCTGTTATATGTCTTTTAAAAGAATATTTTAATAAACCAGTAGAGTCGTTACCTTTGTTTTGATACAAACCTATAATCATTTATATATTCATCTGGTTAGAATTGCCCTGTACTTGGAAGGAATACATTATAATATAACGAGTTTAATAGATATTTTAGGTCTTGTACAAGGCCTTTTCTTAGGTGCTATTCTTATTCTAGAGAGTAAAAAAAAGAAACCTACTTTATTTCTAGGACTCTTTTTGCTTACCTATAGTTTTGAATTATTAAATGCAGTTTTGGAAGATCTTAATATTTTAGATCTTCATCCCAGGTTACTTTTTCTACCCATAAATTTCTTGTATCTCATAATCCCTCTTTTTTACTTATATGTAAAGAGTATTACAAACAGTATTACTACTCGAAAGAATGTCATATTTATCTTATTGCCTGGAATCATTGAGTTTATATTTTTTACTGTTGTTTTTTTATTACCAACACAAGTAAAACTTGATACCTGGAATACAACAAATGCTTTTGGCGTTATCTTAGATCTTTTGACATTAGTATCACTACCATATTCCATATATTATGTTGTACGTATTATAAAGCATATTAACTCTCATAGAAAAAAAGCAGAAGATTATTATTCTAATCTCGATGGTAAATTGTTAAGCTGGGCAAAAGGAGTTATTCTGTTTATTATAATTTTCCACTCGTTTTGGATGATAGAAATTTTTCAAGAAGATCTTTTCTTTAAAACATATACCTACCCTATTTTATCAGCTATTAATGTAATTTTTATTTTCTGGATAGGGATTTCAGGACTACGCCAATCTAAAGTGATTGGATCTAAGGATGAATCTTCTGATGAAAATGTAGAGATAGAACCTCTTGATGATTCTCAAACGGAGATCAATGAAATACAGGATAAAAATTTTCAAAGACTCGTTCATTTAATGGTGGAAGAAGCGTATTATAAAGAGCCTAATCTATCTCTCGCAGATGTGGCTAAAACATTACAAGTATCACAACGCAAACTTTCCCAACTTATCAATACAAATACAGATCAAAACTTTAATCAGTTTGTTAATTATTACCGTGTTGAAGAAGCAAAAAAGCTATTAAAAGACAATGCATATAATAATTTAAGTATGCTTGGTATTGCATACGATGCAGGATTTAACTCTAAGGCATCCTTTTTTAGCGTTTTTAAAAAATTTACTTCTGTTACTCCTAATACTTTTAAGAATCAGGTGTAAAGGGCTATATCAAAGAGTCCAAGATTCTGCATTTTAGTCCAAAATACCGTTTTCTAGACCCCTTCTACGTTTTCTAAGACAGTTCCTGTTCCTATCAATCACATCTTTGTACCTATAAACTATAAATAATAAATATTATGAAAAAATTAATGGTTATAGCGATGCTATTATGTGTATCTATAGGAGCAGTACAAGCACAACAGTATGAATACAAAGTGGTAACAAGTGTAGAATCTATTGTACCTAACGGATTAGGAAGATCACGTCTTATTTCTGCTTCAGAAGATAGAGATTACAAAGATTTTACATCAGATAGAGCCGAGGAAAACGATGGTAGAAATAAGTCTAAAAGAAAAGACATTCGAGTTAAGAACTTTGAAGAAACTAAACTTCTTAACTTCTATAACCTTGGAGGAATTCGCTTTCAAAATATCGTTGCCAATGATGCCGTGATTACTTCAAAAATAAATACAATGGTGACTGAAGGATGGGATTTAGCTTTTGTAGTGAGTGGTGTCGAAAGTGATGCTGGGGATGATGATGGACAGGGAATATATATTACACGTTATATTTTCAAAAAACTCCTTAAGTAAAATTATCTAATATATAGACTGAAAAACATGAGTCTCTTAAAGCGTTATTTATATACTGGTATTATGTAATTAGTAGTTAGCTATTCTTGAGAAATACGCTTTCGCGAAAGCGTACTTAGTAACAGCTAACGCAGTATTGCCATACACCAATTCATTTTAAAAAATACGATCATGAAGAAGTCCATATTTCTAATTATTCTGATTATTGTTTGGTTAATTTTTGTGATGTGGGAGATAGAGGTCACAAAATGGATACGAGAAGAATCACTACATGTTTTTAGAATAGATCTGATAATCATTCTTCCAGGCTTAGTATTTCTGACACTTTACACATTGAAAAACAGCTTTTTAAAAAAATAAAATAATGATATTTAAAACATATACAAAACAAGTAAGCATAGTGCTGTTTCTTTTGATTGCGATAAGCTCTTTTCAAAGTAGCGCACAATCGTTAAAACAAGTACTTAAAACATATAAAAAAGATTCAAAAATAGACTGTGAGAAAAAAGGAGGCTATTGGTATTTAGGAAAGTGTTGGGCACATTTTTCTGAATTTGATGATGGAATTTCTATAGATAATATAGATGCTGAAGTCGAAAAGCAATTAGAAATGGCTAAGAAATATGGAATCTCTGTAAATGATACAAATTATGAAATAGATTTCTTTTTTACAGAAATAAATGAAGATGATGGAGAAATTGTCATCATTACTTTATATAAAGATGATGAGGGAGTCAAAACATTGCTTCAAATTGCACCACTCAAAAAAGCCAAAAAGAAATCATTTGATGCTGAAGCCATTTTATTTAATGCAAATCTACTGGAACTTACTGATGAAGATCAAGCTAATATTCCCTCTATGATTATTGCACAAGGAACATCACAAGTGAACCGTCAGAAAGGAGATGATGGAGATCTATCTATAAATGGGGATTTAAAAGGAATTAAAGAAGGAAAGGAAATTCGTTTTACCGTGAATGCTGGAGAAATGCTTTCTGGAATAGGTGATACTACGCTAGAGATTAAAGGCACCCAAGTATTCCTTAATGGAACTTTAGGAACTAAAAGTTATAAGCAGTTTAAAGACTTAATAACTGAGCATCCAGAAGTAAAAACGATTGTCCTTCAGAATGTGCCAGGGTCTGTAAATGATGCAGTAAATATGCATACAGGGCGCATCATACGTGAAGCAGGTCTAAAGACCAAAGTACTGGTAGATAGCCAGATTTCTTCTGGGGGAGTAGATCTTTTTTGTGCTGGGAAAGAACGTAGTATTACACAAGGAGCACAACTAGGAATTCATTCTTGGGGAGGCGGAGGCTTGTCTGCAGATGACCTCCCTAAAGATCATCCTGCTCATCAATATCAAATTGCTTATTTCACGATGTGTCTTGGAAAAGAAATAGGTTCGGATTTTTATTTCAGAACACTTGAAGCTGCTCCTGCTGGAGATATGCATTGGATGGATTGGGAAGAAATAAAAAAATGGAATGTCGCTACAGAATTAATCATAAATTAAAAATATACTTATGAAAACGATACACAATATTGCCAGTAAATCATTTGCTATTATCCTACTTACATTCTTTTTATTTACATCGTGTAACTCTGATGATGATGCAAATCAAGACTTCTCATCAACATTTACGTTTGACATTTTTACGGTACAACCAGATGAACAAACCGTTGTTATGAATGGAGAAATAAAAAGTAGAACACTACAGGATTTTACCAATATGTTACAAGGACATCCTAATATACAGCTTGTTCATATGGAGGTTGTGCCTGGGTCTAATGATGATGAAATTAATTTTCAAGTAGGAGTTATGCTTCGTCAGAATAATATCAATACGCATATATTAGATAATGGGATTATAGCCTCAGGCGGTGTTGATTTTTTTCTAGCTGGTGTACAAAGAACTCGTGGAGAAAATACAATGATAGGAGTGCATTCTTGGTCTGATAGTGATGGAAATCAAGCAACAGATTTTCCTGTAGATAGTTCAGAACATTTGCCAAATATTCAATACTACGAGAACGTAGGGTATAATGCGCAATGGTCTAAAGATTTTTATTTCTTTACTATTAATGCTGCGCCAGCAGATGATATACACTGGATGACAGAAGAAGAAATAGCGCAGTTTGATATTATCTCCTAGTAGTAATTAAAAATATAATTTAAGAGTGAAATAGCATCAAAATGATTTGTTGATGGTTTTGTAAAAGGCTAAGATGCACATCTTAGCCTTTTATTTTTTTGCTTTCGCGAAAGCGTATAAAACACCATTACCGCCTACCACCATAGCCATTTCCTGCTCGATAGCTTAGGGAAAACCCTTGTGAACTTCCCAAAGGAGAGTTGTTTAATGCTATGTTATAGGTGTAATTTAAGCGTACATTAGAAAAGATATAACACCCAACGAGCATATTGACAAGGGAATTGGTACGGTACCCAATACCTGCTTCTAGTTTACTTTTATAGTTAAGAAAAAGGTTCATGTCTACCTGTTTAGGAGACCCTTCAGATACAATCACAAGCGCATTGGGTTTTAGTAAAAACTCCTCTTGACTCCCAAAGTACATTTTGTAACCTCCGTATGCATAATAGGGTACAATAAGCTCGATGTTTTTTTCTGATGAGAGCAAATCTCCTACAATATTAGGTGCGGCAAGACCTACGTAAAAATTACGCTCATTGTATAAAAAACCGGCACCTATTGTTGGGATAGAGGTGTTTATATTCTGACCAAAATTAATATCATTCGTAATATTTAGATCTAGTAAATCTTCTGCATACTGTAGGATTCCTGCTGAGATTCCAAAGGAAATTACATGAGGATTCCCATTATGCCAACGTGGGACATTGGAATCTTGTGCTAAGAAAATTTTATAGGCATAGGATGCAAAAAAGTGCGTAGAGGTAGTCACGCCAACTTCATCTCGTAAAACCCCACCGCCAAAACCTGAGTAGTCCTTTGGTACACTCACGGAGAGAGAAAGATATTTAGGTGTCCCATCAAAAGCATCGATGAGTCCACGATTGGTAAAGGCAATTTCCGTTTCTTCATTTAGACCTGTGTGCGCAGGATTAATAATAATCGTATTGTAATTATAATCAGAAAATACAGGGGTTTGTTGTGCATTCATTTTTGTGATACACAAAGCAAAGCAAACAACGGTAAGTATATAATGTCTCATAGTTATCGCTTTAAGACTACGTAGCCTCTTGTTTTTAAGTTATGTTCTACTGGAATTTCAATGGTAAAAAAGTAGGTGCCTTCGGGTAATCTTCCTGCACCACGTCCTGTGGATTTATTTGCGTCTCCGCGAAAAACGTTACTGGCATTATCATAGCCTTTTATTTCAAAAACCAAATCTCCCCAACGATTGTAAATAGACACGACATTATCTGGGTAATTGCGGATGCCTTTGATTTCCCAGAATTCGTTGACACCATCACCATCTGGTGAAAAGCCAAACTTTTGACTGTTATCCACTTCAATAGTATTGTCTTCTGTTGTAAAGAATTCTTCCAAACATGTTTCTGTAATACCGCCAGCATTATATGGATGAATGGTTATATATATGGTAGTATTATCTGGTAATTCTTCTGCGAGTGATATTTCTGTAATATTTCCTACATCTGTGGTTGCTATAATGTCATCACCTCCAGAAAATGTGCCAATAGTCATAAAATAACCATCAGCTCCTTGAGAAGGGTTCCATGAAACTTCTGTATTTACAGCAACATTTGTACTTCCATTAGAAGGAGACAGAAGCGTTGTGCAATCTGGCGGAAGGATTTCTGTAATAAATGAAGTTTCTGTACAATCTTGCGCATTACCACCTAGATTGTAAGGAGTGACAGTGACAAAGATTTCTGTTTGTTGAGGTAGGTTTGTAGGTGGGGTGTATGATGTTGTGTTGCCAACATCTACGTTGTTTGCAATATCAATACCTCCAGAAGTCGTTCCTATGGTGATGAAATATCCTGTAGCCTCAAAGATTTCGTTCCAACTAATGTTGGTTGTGACCAATACATCTATAGCGCCATCAAGGGGGTTGGTAAGCGATGTACATGGCGGAGGGAATGTTTGTGTGGTAAAGCTTTCTTCGGCACAATTTTCAGCATTCCCAATGTCATTATAGGGTATGATGGTTACAAAAATCTCAGATTGATCGGGTAAGTCGGTTGGTAGGTTGAATGTAGTGGCATTGCCTACATCTTGATTATTGATGATGTCTGTTCCTCCAGAAGTCGTGCTAACAGTAAGTAAATACCCGTTAGCGGTAGAAGCAGCGTTCCAAGATAAATCCGTCCCAATCAATACTCCTATAGCTCCATTGATAGGACTCATAAGTGTGACGCATTCAGGAACAAACAATTGTGTTATAAATGATTCCTCTATACACCCAGTAGCATTTCCTGTAGCATTGTACGGAGTGATGGTGACGAAGATTTCAGTAAATTCAGGTAAGTCTGTTGGTAAGTTGAATGTTGTGACATTCCCTACATCTTGATTATTGATAATATCAGTTCCTCCAGAAGTGGTTCCGATAGATAAAAAGTATCCTTCGGCTGTGGTTGCAGTTGTCCAGCTTAAATCTGTTCCAATCAGTACGCCAGTAGTTCCATTCAACGGATCGGTGAGGGTGACGCAGTCAGGCACAAAAAGTTGTGTTGTAAAAGATTCTTCTGTGCATCCTGTGGCATTTCCTGTTGCATTGTAGGGAACGATAGTGACAAAGATTTGAGTAAATTCTGGTAAGTCAGTTGGTAAATTAAATGTCGTGACATTCCCCACATCTTGATTATTGATGATGTCAGTTCCTCCAGAAGTGGTTCCCACAGTTAAAAAGTATCCTTCAGCAGTCGTTGCTGTGGTCCAACTTAGGTCTGTTCCGGTGAGCACACCAGTAGTTCCATCTAATGGACTCGTGAGTGTGACACAATCAGGTACAAATAATTGTGTGATAAATGACTCTTCTGTGCATCCAGTGGCATTTCCTGTAGTATTGTAAGGAATAACAGTCACAAAAATTTCAGTGAATTCTGGTAAGTCAGTTGGTAGGTTGAATGTAGTCACATTGCCTACATCTTGATTATTCAGAATATCAATACCTCCCGAAGTAGTTCCTACATTGAGAATATAACCATCTGCTGTAGCAGCAACATTCCAAGAAAGATCGGTTCCTACCAATACCTCTGTTGCTCCATTCAATGGATCGGTGAGGGTTACGCAGTCAGGCACAAAAAGTTGTGTTGTAAAAGATTCCTCTGAACATCCTATGGCATTTCCTGTTGCATTGTAGGGAATGATAGTGACAAAGATTTGAGTAAATTCTGGTAAGTCAGTTGGTAGGTTGAATGTAGCGACATTCCCCACATCTTGATTATTAATGATGTCGGTTCCTCCCGAAGTTGTTCCGACAGTCAATAAATATCCCTCAGCTGTTGTTGCAGTTGTCCAAGATAGGTCTGTTCCGATGAGTACACCAGAAGTCCCATCCAATGGATTTGTAAGTGTGACACAATTTGGTGCAAATAGTTCTGTCGTAAATGATTCTTCTGTACATCCAGTGGCATTTCCTGTAGTATTGTAAGGAATAACAGTCACAAAAATTTCAGTGAATTCTGGTAAGTCTGTTGGTAGGTCGAATGTAGTCACATTGCCTACATCTTGATTATTCAGAATATCAATACCTCCCGAAGTAGTTCCTACATTGAGAATATAACCATCTGCTGTAGCAGCAACATTCCAAGAAAGATCGGTTCCTACCAATACCTCTGTTGCTCCATTCAATGGATCGGTGAGGGTTACGCAGTCAGGCACAAAAAGTTGTGTTGTAAATGACTCTTCTGCACATCCTGTTGCATTTCCAGTAGCATTGTACGGAATGATAGTTGCAAAGATTTCTGTAAATTCTGGTAAGTCTGTCGGTAGGTTGAATGTAGTGACATTTCCTACATCTTGATTATTGAGGATGTCAGTTCCTCCAGAAGTAGTCCCTACACTAAGGATATATCCACTTGCCGTTGTAGCTGTTGTCCAGCTCAAATCTGTACCAATAAGGACACCCGTAGCTCCATTCAGCGGATCTGTAAGTGTGACACAATCTGGTATGAATAATTGTGTGGTAAATGATTCCTCAGTGCATCCTGTCGCATTTCCAGTAGCATTGTATGGAATAATCGTGACAAATATCTCGGTAAACTCAGGTAAGTCAACTGGAAGGTCAAACGTAGTGACATTCCCTACATCTTGATTGTTGATGATATCAGTTCCTCCAGACGTGGTTCCGACAGTCAACAAATATCCTTCGGCTGTTATTGCAGTTGTCCAACTTAAATCTGTTCCAATGAGTACATCTGTGGTGCCATTTAGTGGATTAGTAAGTGTGACGCAATTAGGGGTTAATAATTCTGTTATAAATGACTCTTCTGTACATCCTGTTGCATTTCCTGTGTCGTTGTAGGGAATAATGGTAACAAAGATTTCAGTGAGCTCTGGTAAGTCTGTCGGTAGGTTGAATGTAGTGACATTCCCTACATCTTGATTATTGATGATGTCAGTTCCTCCAGAAGTAGTCCCTACACTAAGGATATATCCACTTGCCGTTGTAGCTGTTGTCCAGCTCAAAT